>JBAZUF010000005.1 GCA_041661505.1 Patescibacteria group bacterium
TGGTACCATCATAATACATAATGTCGCCGGTGGCGTCTGATCCCAGGGCAATGTCAGTGCCGTCTACTGAATTGTCGGCAATGGTGGCATTCAGGGTGCCGCTCGCTAAATTGGACAGAGTGACATTTCCGGAGAGATCGGTACCTAGCGTGATGACCGGGTCTTTGTCGATGGAAGTAGTAGAGTCAATGGTGCCTCCGGTAATGGTTAGGGCGTTAGCAACCGTTGAATCGGTGTGGGAATGCGAATCGTCAGTAACGGCGATGTTGGACAGGGTGCCGGTCACGTCTCCTCCGACCGGCATGGTGGAAGTCGCTACCCAGGTAGGTATTCCATTGGATGAACCAAGAATATAGCCGCCGGCGCCGATGGCGAGGCGGGTTAAATATGTAGAAGAGTTTCTGTAGTAGAGGTCGCCGGTGGCGTCCGAGCCCAGGCTCATCACATTCGAGGCGCCGGAAATGGTGCCGGCGGCAATGGTTAGGTTGTTAGCAACCGTTGAATCGGTGTGGGAATGCGAATCGTCCGTTACCGCGATGTTGGACAATGTGCCGGTCACGTCTCCGGCTACTGGCATGGTCGAGGTCGCCACCCAGTTCGGGGCTCCGTTGGATGAGGCGAGGATATATCCTGCCGTGCCGAGCGCTCTTCTTACGTAATCTGTGCCATTGTAATACATGATGTCGCCGGTGGCGTCCGAGCCCAGGGCAATCATGGCGCCGGTCACTTTGTTCGCGCCAATGGCCGTCACTCCGGTATTGGAAATGGATATGTCGCCGGTTACGGCTACTGCCGCCGCCAGGTTGGAAGAATTCCCCACCCATATATTGGCGCTCGTCAAGGCCGATCCGACCGGGGAGACGCCGGTAATGGTAGTGTTGCCGGCGGCAGTCAGCCGGCCGTCGGCATCTACCGTGAAAGTAGCGACTTGGGTAGCCGATCCGTAGCTGTTAGCCGAGACGGCCGTGGCGGCCAGTTCTGTGGGGCCGACCGCGTCAGTGCCGATCTGAATATTGGAGAGCGTGCCGGTCACGTCCCCTCCGACCGGCATGGTCGAGGTCGCCACCCAGGCCGGGGCTCCGTTAGCTGAACCCAGAATATATCCGCCGGTGCCCAGGGCTAACCGGGTTAAGTAGCCGCTTGAATTTCGGTAGTAGACATCGCCAGTGGCATCGCTTCCTAGCGACATAGTATTCAAGGCGCCGGAGATAGTGCCGGCGGCAATGGTTAAGTTGTCGGCAACATAAGCGTCAGTTAGGGCGGTTCCGTTCCAGATTCCCTCTATTACTGTACCGACGTTGGAGCGAGTGGCCGAGAGCCAGGGGAAAGTGGAAGTGGCGGCGGTGGAAGTGGCGGTAAAATAGGAGGCGCGGATGTAATCATCAAAATTGGCATTCCCGGCGACCGAAAGTTTCATAAAGGGAGATGTTGTTCCGATGCCTAAATTGCCGGTTGAATTTACAAAAGTCATGGCATCCGAACCAAAGACAACATTCCCGCCGTCTAATATCGAAAAAACCGTATTGGCCCCATCTTTAATATCTAAAATATTTCCGGCTCCGTCCTGGCGCACGGTTAATACTGTAGACACGGAAGATGTGGACATAGTGTCGGCGTCGTCCGACCTCAAAAACGAAGCCGACTCAAGGCCGTCTAATTTATCAGCTTCAAAGGCGGCCAACACCGCGCCCAATTCTTTCCGCGGAGTCATTTCGCCGTCCCAGGTCGGAGTGGTGTCTGAACCGCCGATGTTAACGCCAAGATAAAGGGCTTGATTAAAATCAACCGAAGTTAGGCTGGTAACGCTCCCCAGAAGGACGCTAAACAATCCGGAAGAGATGCTCACTCTTTGGTCAACTCCAACTCCGTCGCAAACCGCTCCGTCCGGCGAGAAGCAATGGTTTTCGACCCAGACCGGATCAGAAGGATCTGAACAATCCGAGGCAGTGCAGAGCCGGAATTGCATGTTATAGCTTCCGTCGGCAACAGCCTGATTGGAGCCGTTCGTTAACTTGCCTTGATAATTTATTTTTTTATTGAAAGCGGCGCGGGCGATTTGATTTCCAGCCAATAAAAAACCCAAAGCCAGGAGGCAGGCTATGCATAGATATAGCTTTTTGTTTTTCTTACAATTACGCATGGGGTTATAATTGCTGAAAAAATGCTTGGATTTTTTCCGGCTTTTTCAAGCGGCCGGCAATCGCCTTTTCTTATTTTTTCTTCTTACCCGGTCAGCGGCTAAGAAGAAGATTATTATGGCAATGACAATTAGCAGGTATTTTTTCGGGTTGGATTTCGGATAATATATTAAATTAATATCTTTATTGACAATATTATTTTTTACTTCGAACGGCAGGCTCTGGTAGGCGTAGTAGTTGTCTTTTCGGGCCTTGATCATATAGGTTCCGTCCGGGGCTAAAAACCCGTACTGGCCTTTTTTATTGGAATAAAGCGGGTTGAATTGGGAATATTTTTCTCCCCGCCATTTTTTAAATTCTCCGTTTTCATACTGGTAAAGGGAAATTTCCGCCGTATAGACCGGGTCGGCTTCTCCGTTTTGCGATTGGGCCAGCGCGGTACTGAAAATTTGGGGCCAGGCGCCTCGGAAAGAACCGGGCAGAAAAGAAATCGCGTCCTGGGCATCTTTCCCGGAAGAAATTACTTGGCCAAAATTTTCGATTTTGAATTCTCCTCCGGTTTCGGCCAGGCGGGAATTGTTATAGTTTAAAAAGTACAAGCGAATGTCATAATCTTTAACTTTCAGGGGCAGGGGAAAATTTGCCTGGTAGTATTTATTTTCGTTATTGATTTTTAGAAGGTAGCTTCGGGCTTCTTTTTTTCTTTCGGCTATTGTCGATGACGCTATACCCGCCTTGGGGATGAACGCCATAATTATGCTTTTCAAAACTTTCGGGTAGCGCTCGCTGGGGGTTTTGACGTCTAAAAGCGTTCCGGGCAGTAAAGTATTAGATTCTTCCAAATTGACTTCAATCGTTTCGTTAGCTACGGAAAAAATAAAATCGCTTAGCGCGATACCGAAGCGCTCTTCGGGCGGCGCGGGCGGCGCGGGCGGCATAGGGACGATCTCACCTTCTTTTCCCGGTACTTCGCCCTCTTCTCCGGCTTCACCTTCTTCGCCGGGGCGGACTATTGGTTCGCCGGGCTTTGGTACTCTAGCCGAGGCAATGGCGCCGGACGAATAATTAAAGTTATTGTCGTAGGCAAAAATCGTATAATAATATCTTTTGCCCGGGATGACATTTCTATCAATCGCGCTTTCACCCGAGTCGTTATAGACATCCGCGCCTTCGTTAATCGCCTGGGGATAGAATTCATCCGAGCGCGTAATTTTTACGGCGCGGAAATCCGGATCCTCGGGATTTTTCCAATTAAGCCTTATAGCACCGCTTTCATAAATAGCGGTAAAATCGCTTGGGTTGGCCGGCGCTTTTTCGTCTTTTAATCCCAAAGTCGTAAAGCCGTAAATTTGGGTGCTTTTTTTCCGGTTAAAGCTGTCCTTGCATTCGATTTGGTAATAGTAATCGGCTCCGGGATTTAAGCCGGACAAAAGGGCGCGATGGGCATTTTTTAGTTCCGGATTTTCGATTACGCCGTTTTTTAATTCCTGGTCGTCTCCCCATTTTAAGGCGCATCTTACCGGCTTGTTGGCGCTCCAATTTATCACCGCTTCATCGGTTCCGGTCCGGACATAAGGCGCGCTTAATTCTATATCGCCAAAAAATTCCGGGAGGATTATCGGCTGGGGAGTTGGCGTCGGTTCTGGTTCTTCCGTCTCTTCATGTTCTTCTACCGTCAAAAATACGCTCGACTCGCCCTGCGACTGGGCCGACAAAGCCACCTCGGCCGGTCCGGCCAATAAAACGGCCAGTAAAATTATAATTGCGATTTTGGCGGTTCTTCTTTGCATACTTTAATTTGTTGCCGCGGTAACAACTACTTTGGCGCTATAAGTTCCGGACGGCTGGAGAGTTTTTATCTCGGCCTTGAAATTAATTTTGGTATCTTCCCCGGCTATATCGGTCATGCTGGTCTTATAGGCGATAGTCTCGGGAGTAAGCGACAGGTTATACCAGCAAGCGCCGTCGGTTATGGTTTGGCCGGCACTGCAGGCCGAGGTATCGTTTTTAAACTTGGCCGCCTGGCTCAAAGCATTGTAGGGCGAATAGCCGAATTCATTTGAAAGGCCAACAACGCTCCAGGCATAATCAGGCTTGTTATCTGCCGCCGGCGTATAGTTGGCAATTGAGGCGGTGGCCGAGTTCATCGCCGGATTGAGATTAGTCTTAACGGTAAGCGTGTAGCCGGAAGCCGAGTCGGTTTTTACTTTCCAGGTTCCGCTGCCGGCCGCTGTTCCGCCGGTTAAACCGCCTAAAGACGGGCTCAAAGAGATGTCGGTGGAAACCGTGAGAGACAAATAAGTCTCATCCATCTGCCTATACCCGGCTTTGATATTAAATTGGGCGCTTTGCGATTCTCCGGTGCCGGCTTCCCCGACCGTATCCATAAGGCCGTAATTATCGGACGAGCTTTGGTCCAATCCGCCGGAATTTATTGAGTCTTTTTCCAGGCGGTAGTTGGAGCTGGACATGACAAAAGCATTGGCCTTAAACGCAAAAAGTATTGGGGTGATTGCCAATACCGCGATTAATAAGCTGGTGCGCTTAACTCCTTTTTTTAATTTCATAGATAATCACTTCCATTTCTAATTTTCTCTTTAAACTTTTTTTCCTCCTCGCTTCTAATGATTTTTCTGGCATTTTTTTACCCTTCTTCCCTCTTGCCTATTTTTTTCTTTTAAGCTCAAACCGGCTGGCAAACCACCAGATAACAAAGGCCAAAAACGCGATGGCTAAAAGGCCGGCGGCTATAACCTTAACCGGAATGACCCAGAAGCTAGTCTTTTGTTCGTCCACTAAATTTCCGTATCCGCGGTTTAAGCTTAAGACGGCGGTATATCTTCCAAAGGCCAAGCCCTTATCCCAGGAAATAACTTTTTCGCGGGTAAAGCCGGGCATAACGAACCAAGGCTGGATTTCGATGGCGTCGACCTTTTTTCCCAAAATGTTTTTTATCTCGATTTGAGCGTAAGGGTTTAGATGGACACTGCCTTTATTTTCGTAAACTACGGAAAAGTTAACCGGCGATTTCTGGTAGATGCTTTTCCCGGCCGTAAAAGATTTCAGGGCGCCTTCTTCTTTTACCGGGCCTTTAATGCGGACAAAAAACAAAGTAGCCAGGCGGGAAACTAGAGAAACGCTTCCCTGGGCTTCGTTCTTTGTTTCATCGGCACCCAGATTTTCCGGCTCAACCCGGAAGATCATAGCGCCGTAGCGGCCGCCCGGCTCCATGTCCGAAGGGACGCTGATTGTAACCGGAAGGGATGCCTTTTCCCCGTGGGCTAAAACGAATTCTTCTTTTTCCGGAACCAAAAGATCTTTAAGGCTATAGGGTCCGGCCTCATCTCCCAAAAGGCGGGTCGAATTTTGCGCGTCGCCGGTAAAGTCTTCCTTCTCAACGATGACTTTTAAAGCTTTTCCGCTTCGGTTGGTAACGTTTAGCGTCCGTATAGCCGTTTCGCCGGGGTCTAAAAACAATTCAACTTTTCCCGGCCCTAAAACAAAGTCGCCTTCAACCGGCATGTTTGCCAGCTGGGTGATTTCCATAGCCTGTACTCCCGCGACCGGACCGGACAAGAACACTGCTCCAAAGATTGCGCCGACAATTAATTTTTTAATCATAATTTTTTTATTACTGTGTGGAGGCAGTGCCGACAATCGTGGCATTATAGGTTCCTGAAGGGGCGGAAACGCTGTCGCCCTGCTCGGCCGCGACGCAAATTTCGGTATTTGATCCGGTCGGCGCGGTCGGGGTGCTTTTTGTAGCGACTCCGGCCACCGGAGTGGTTCCGTTAAACCCCATCCATTTCATGGTGCTGGAAAGCGTATCGGCTCCGGCGGTTCCGCAGGCTCCGGCCGCGCCCCAAGTTCCGGTATTAACGTCATCGCCGTAAGCGGTAAAGCCGAATTCATAAGCGGCCGCGCCCACGCTCCAGCTTTCCGGCGTCCCTTCAACTCCTTCGCCGTAGTCGGCAAAGCTGTCAACGCCGTTCCGCATAGCGGGAGTAGTTGAAGCCTTGAAGGAAAGCGTGTAGCCGTTAGCGTCCGAAGTGTTCACGTTAAAAGTTCCGCTGCCGACGGAAGAATCCTGGGACAAGGTAACGTTCGGGGCCATAGTAATCGTCGCGTCCGGCGTTACGGCGATTTCCGACTCGACTACCAGGGTAACCGTCGTTGTTCCGATGGAGGAAGCGGCGCTGGTTATGCTTGGCTCAAGGCTCAAGTAGGAAGCGAGCGCCAGGGCGGTTAACCCAAAAAATGTTAGTAAAAATATTCTCATATGCGTTTTGCATTTATCTTGCCGAAATCGATCGTATTCCGGCAAAACAGGTTAGTTAATTTTTCTCGACCTTTTTTCTAAAATTTAATATATAAATTATTTATTTTTTATCTTTTCAATTTTCCTCCGCGCGTCCAGTTTCTTCTTTGCATCCTTCCTTCATGCGTGCGTCCGGCATCTGCCGTCTTTGCCTTTCCGCCCTTTTGCCTAATCACTTCTTGGGCTCATCTTCAGCCACCGGAACCATCATGTACAAATAGCTGTCCCTTCCCGGCTCACCGCCAAAAACCGGCTTGATAATGCCTGACCGCCCGGAAGGGTCGGGCGATACTTCGACCGGATCGGAAAACATGGTGTCTACTTTTTGCTTTATCTCGTCCGCCTGCTCTTTGCTTTTATAGGGAACCACTACGGCGCCAGACTCCTCTTTTTTTTCTGATAATTTTTCCGGCGCCAGACTTTCTTTGAACTCAACCGGATTGATTAGTTCGAGAAAAGAAAGATAAATATTCTTTCCGCCGTTAAACGCCCAGCCGGCCAGGCGCCGATATTCGCTCCTGAAATAATCTCCGGCCTGGCAGGCTTCTTCTTCGATTTCATTTTCTTTGGCAATAAAAATTTCCGGATTCCAGAATGATTTTTTTTCGGCGAATATTTTTTCGCCGGCTACCGCTTGGCGGGCTTCTATTCCAACTGGCGGATTTTCCGGCTGGCCGAAGACTCCGTATTTAATAATTTTAGAAATTTTTATATAGGGGTAAAGGTAAGCCGGGGCCATGGCTTTTGCCAGATGGCCGGACAAAACCGGCGCCGAAGTGGCCAGGATGTAAGCCGCGTAAACCGCCAGAACGGACGCAAGGCTTAAGCGGCCGGCAAGGCTCTTAGGTAAAATTTTCAGTAAAACCGATTTTCTTTTTTTCCTGGCTTTAGACTTTACCGCCGCCTGCGCCTCCGCGCCGCCGGTTAAAATTTTTGAGGCGATCTTGTCCGACAAATCATCTAGATCAATCGCTCCGGCCGAAGCTTGTCCCGAGCCGCGAATTCCGGAAACTCCGGGCTGGTTTCCCGGAGCGCTGGCGATAGCGGACGGGACATTAAAACCAGGGGCCAATTCCCCGCCGATTCCGGCTTGAGGAAAAAGAGCTATGGCAGTTGATTTTAATACCCGGTCCTGGGAGTGGTTTTTTAAATATTCGCCAAACCATTCGCGGGTGGAAAAATAATTTCTACCGATCTTTTTAGCCTTCAGTTTTTTCCTTTGAACCAGGTTGGATAAATAAGCCAGGTTATAGGGGCCCTCTTTGGCAAACTGGCGCAAAGGCAGAAGCTCGCGGTTAATCGGTTCGACTTCCGCTTTCTCGGAAGGATCCATTCTTCCGTGCTTTTCCAGGTACTCGGAAAACCACTGGCGCGAAGAAAAATAATTCCGGCCAATCTTCTTGGCTTTGAGCTTCTTTCGCTGAACCAGGTTCGACAAATAGGCGAGCGTATAAGGCCCGTCTTTAGCGAAGCTTCTTAGGGGTAAAAGTTTTCGATTTTCGGACAATTGGCCGGCGTTCATAATCTCTTATTTTGCTGGAGCTAAAATTAAAACCAAGACATAACCATAATCAAACCATTCTATTACCATTTCATATCGGTATTATACCATATTTTTATAAGCTCTAGAATATATTTTATGATTTATTTTTTATTCGCTCCCAGGCTTGTTTAAATCTTTCCAAAACAAACAAAATCCCTTTAAACATAAGGGATTTTATTAACATTTTATTAAGAAGATTTTCTCCAGAGCGGCCAAAAAACAATAACCAGGATTTGTATTAAGGCCGTATATTGAAAGTTATGCACAGTTATGCCCAGCTTATGAACACCATCTCACCAAAATCAAGAGCCAAACCTAAATATTTATGCCTTTGTTTCAGGTAAACTTTCAGCGGCTGAAAGTTTAACCGCGAAGCCCAGGATAACCCAGGTAAAAAACATCCCAAAATGCAGGCTCCATAGCCAATGGTCAAATAGCGTTAATATTAAAAAGCAGGCAAGAATTGCCAGAATTGGTTTGGATTTTCCCCGCGCCAGGTAAAGTAGATATATCCCGATCGCAAGAGCGACAACCAGGCCGATGAGGCCGATTTCCGCCCCTAAAAGTAAAAATGCATTATGGGCCGGCTGCCATTCGGCGCTTATGGCTAGGTCTTTACCCTTTGCCGCGCTTTTTTCGGCCGTTTTAAAGCTATAATTCACGTAATTGCCTATCCCGACTCCCAATACTGGATTATGGCGGATAATGCCCAGAGCCTCCTGATCTGAAGCCATCCGCTCATCGCTAGACATAGCCTCCAGGCGGGTATTTCCTGCGGCCCTGGTTGCCACCAAATCCGGATATAGCCGGTAGAAGCAAAAAACCAGCACGCCCGAGACAAGTAAAATTTTAAGCAATTCCCTTTGGCGGACAAGATTCTTTGACAACACGGCTATTAACAGAAATCCGGCCAGGCCAATGCCAAAACCCAGCCAGGCGGCGCGGGAAAAGCTAAAAAACAGCCCGGAAATTATTACGAGGTATAGGGCGAGAAATATGTTTTTTAAGTACATGCCAGCTTTCTTTTCTGCGTTAGGATGATTGGCCATCCAATAGACGGCCAAAAGCCCCGCGATAGCCAGCGCTCCGCCTAAGATATTGGGGTGGTCCAGTCCGCCATAGGCTCTTAGCCAGCGCTCTGGCAGTTCCCCGGGAATATAAACTTCAATTACCGACGTACCGAGTTCTGAAGCGTTGTGCAGAGCCATTCCCAGCCATTTGCTCTGGAAGCTGGACTGGGTGACAAATTGCCACATTCCTAACCCGGCTTCAAAGGCTAACCCGGTTAAAAAGGCAGCCAAAAACTTCAGCTTATTGTAAGGGAAAAATGCCGTAACCCAAAATAAGGCCAAGCCTCCAAACAGCCAGGCTAATTTAAATAATGCCAGCCCCTTATCTTGGGCAGGAATAACCGACAAAGACGCGAATAAAAGAAGGCCGGCAATCAGGAATAAAAGAAGCTTGTTTATAACTGCCGGACGTTCATTTTTTTGAGTATCATTGCGTTTCAAAAAACCAACAACCGCAAGGAATATGGCGAATAAAATTACTACTGCCAGGACTATATCAGAGGCATACAAAGACACAGTGCCGTATTCGGAATAACCCGTGCCGAGCACTCCCGATTTGATAATATAGCGCGTCTGGAGAGGCAAAATAAGAAGAAAAAAATAAAAAGAAAAATTTAACCCTTTTTCAAGAAAAAAAACAATATTTTTTTTATTGTTAGCCATATATTTAGTATTGTATTATCATCCTATTATCAAATTCTATAGCCATTATTCAGCCTTTCAACCGTCCTTTTCCATTCCATCTGATAAATCCTCCGCCGGTCGTTAACGTGGAGCTTAATAAGGCTGTCGTTAGCCACCACTTCACTCCCCATATTGAGCTTCTCCCTAATTCCTAAAGGAAACATTTTTCTTTGTATTCCCCTTGAGAAGGGCTCTGCCCAAAACAGCATGCCCCCGATCAATTTTCCGATAACCATCCCGGCTAAACCAAGTTCGACTCTCCTTTCTTCGTGGAGCTCAATCGGCTGCCAATTGGGAATAGTTTTTTTTATCCAGCCGTTTGATTTTATTAATTTTAAATACGCGCCGCCCCTTTCGTAGAGCGGAACCAGTCCGGCCATCCAGTAATAAAAATACATATCGTTTTCGATAAAATATTTATTTAAGTCCAGGCAATTTTCAGCGGCGAAAAAGCTTAAGCAAATTTTATCTTTTACGTCCTCTTTTTTCGGCCGGAGATTCAAGGCCATGGTAACGAGGTTTAATAAAAGCCGGGTAGTCCAAATCTTTCCCGGCCGGACGATTACAAAAAAATCTATGTCGCCTTCCAGTTTAAGATTGTGGGATCCGATAATATTCCCCACCCCGGCCATCCTTATCCAGGGAACCAGCTTGAAAATCTTTATTACTTTTTTCGCTTTTTTTATTTTATCGCCGCTATGGCTAAACCGCCTAAGCCTTTCCTCAACTATCGCCTCCCGGCCGGATAGATAATAAAAGCCGTCCTTAAAATCCACGATTTTCCTGCTGTTCAAAATTTTTGTACAATGTAAAATAGCCGATATACTGCTATAAGTCAAAAATTCGCTGCCTGCCCGCTCGGGCCAATAGAGATATTTTTTTATCTCCATTAAAGTCAAAGGGTGGTCGAATATGTCAAAAAAAGCAATCGTTTTTAAGATTGCTCCTTTTAACTCTTCCTGGATGGCTTTTTCGATTAGGTCCATGGGTCTTATTTACGGCATAAGCTTATGCGTAATTTCCGGCTAAGTCAATACCCCCGGCTAAAATTAATCCCCGCCCGAACGCGTCTTGTTTCGCGCTTCATTCGTCCTTGGGTTTTTCAATCTGCACCACCTGGGCCCGGGGCTTGCCTTCGATTATTTTAGCCACGTCTTTATCGATTTTACCGAACTCGCGGTAGGCGCTGTTATAGTGGCTAACAGTTACCTTCATGCTGGCGCCGAGCTTTTTCATAAACTCCTCATAAGACAGGATATGGCGGGATAGCTTCTCAACGTTGTGCCTTATCGTCTTGGCCGACTCTTCAATCTGCAAAGCCCGGAGCCCCTGCAATACAGTCTGCAAATAAGCCAGAAACGAGGTCGGCGATACTATTATTACCTTCTTATCGCAAAACGCGTATTCGATCAAATCCCGGGTATTAATCTTGATCGCCCCGACTTTATTGACCAAAAGGTCGTAAAATATGGCTTCAGACGGTATGAACATGAAAGCGAAGTCGAGCGTTTTCTCTCCCGGCTTTACGTACTTGGAGGTTTCGTCAATCCGGTCTTTTAAATCCTGCTTGAATAATTTTTCGAGCTTTTCCTTTTCTGCCGGATCACTGCAGTTTAATATTCGCTCGTAATTTTCCAAAGAAAATTTCGAATCAACCGGAATAATCTTATCGCCGACAAAAACTACCGCGTCAACAATCGACCCGTCTTTGAATTTATATTGCATTTCGTAGGAGTTGGGCGGAAGGACGTTTTTCAATGTTTCTTCCAGAAAATACTCGCCTAGCACTCCCCGCTGTTTCGGATTCTTTAGTATGTCCTGGAGGCTTTGCAATTGGGCGGAAAAATTAATTACCTGCTTATTGGTCTCATCAAGCTTGGTAAGCTTTTCCGTTACATCGGAAATCAGCTTGGCTGAATGATTGGCCATTGCCTGGGCGGTGCGCATGGTTTGGCCGAGCTGGTCCTGGGTGGAGCGGAATTGGGACTGGGTAACGCGGTGGGTTTCGGCGAGCTTGTCGTCCAAAGCCCGGCGCATATCCTTGTTCTGGTCGTTTAGCATGTTGAGGCGCTCCATCATGGCAATCATCTTCTCGTCCATCAAACCGCCCGCCCTGTCTTTCTTTCTCATTAAAAGAAAAATTACTCCGATGATGCCGAAGCACAATAATGCCAGTAATAAAATTATAATCCCCTCCATAGAAAATAAGTAATAATAACAAAGGTATAATATCACAACTTTCCCGCTCCGCACAACCCTTGCCAGGGGCGTTTTTTTAGGTTATAATTACTTCTATTAGTTTTAGTTTACTATCAGCAAAATTTACATGAAAAACTCCATCACTATAAAAGGCGCGCGCGTCCATAATTTAAAAAACGTCTCGCTGGAAATTCCCCGCGATAAGCTAGTGGTCATAACCGGCCTTTCCGGCTCCGGCAAATCCTCTTTGGCTTTTGATACAATTTACGCCGAGGGCCAGCGCCGGTATGTTGAATCGCTTTCGGCTTACGCCCGGCAGTTTATTGGACTCATGGACAAACCGGACGTTGATCTGATTGAAGGGCTTTCGCCGGCTATTTCCATTGACCAAAAATCCGCCTCCTCCAATCCGCGTTCCACCGTCGGAACAGTAACGGAAATTTACGATTATCTCCGCTTGCTTTACGCCCGGATCGGCGACCCCCATTGCCCCAAATGCGGAAATAAAATAAAGACCTATACGGTTGATGAAATCGTAGAAAATATTTTAAAAAACTATTCGGGCGAAGATGTTTATGTCCTGGCCCCGCTAATTAAAGACAAAAAGGGCGAACATAAAGGCATTCTCATTAACATTAAAAAAGCCGGATTCACCCGGATTAGGTATGACAAAGGCGTAATCAGCCTGGAAGAGGCCGAAGATTTAAGCGTGGATAAAAATAAGCGCCATACGGTAGAAATAGTAATCGACCGGCTGGCGGTCGGCGCAGGAAAGGAAGACCGGGCGCGCCTGGCTGAAGCGGTAGAAAAAGCCCTGGATCTAGCCAATGGACTGATAACTATCTATAAGGTAAAACAAGCTCCGGGCAATGGTTTGGCTGACAAGACTTATTCCCGGCTTTTCGCCTGCCCGGATTGCGGTTTAAGCCTTCCGGAGATTGAACCCCGGCTCTTTTCGTTTAATAACCCGCACGGCGCCTGCCCGGAATGCGGGGGTATCGGGACTAAGCTGGAAGTGGATCCTAGCCTTGTCCTAAACCAAAATTTAACTATTGCCCAGGGCGCCATCCGCCCCTGGTCGCATGGCACCGCCGGCTCCCAATCCTGGCTTTTGCGCATATTAGGCACTGTGGCTCTAAAAAACGGCTTTGACTTGAATACGCCGATAAAAAACCTTTCTCCCAAACAGCTCCATATCGTTTTGTACGGCACCGGCGAAAAAAACTATAATGTCGAATATCAGTCAGACCGCTTTTCCGGCCAGCTTACGACGGAATTCGAAGGCGTCATCCCAAACCTGGAGCGCCGCTACAAGCAAACCGAATCCGATTATATAAGAAAAGAAATTGAAGGCTATATGCGCGTCCTTCCCTGCCCCGCCTGCGAAGGCCGGCGCTTAAAACCCGAAGCTTTGGCCGTAAAAATCGACAGCCAATCGATCCACGAAGTTGCTTCTTTATCGATAGACGAGGTGTTCAAATTTTTTGTACAGCTCGAAGCCGGGGATAAATTAACCGCCAAAAAGAGAAAAATTTCCAATCAGGTTGTCAAGGAAATAAAATCCCGCCTGCAGTTCCTCTTAAACGTCGGCCTTTCTTATCTTACTTTGAGCCGGGCGGCCAATACCTTGTCCGGCGGCGAGGCCCAAAGGATACGCCTCGCTACCCAAATCGGCTCCCAGCTGATGGGGGTTTTGTATATTCTAGACGAGCCGTCAATCGGACTGCACCAAAGGGATAATACCAAGTTAATAAGCACGCTTATGAACCTGCGCGATTTAGGCAATACTGTAATTGTTGTCGAGCATGACGAGCAAACTATCGAAGCGGCCGATTATGTCGTTGATGTCGGACCGGGCGCTGGAGAACACGGCGGGGAAATCGTCGCCGCCGGCACCTTGAAGCAAATTATTAAATCTCCAAAATCCATAACCGGCCATTATCTTTCGGGAAAGAAATCTATTTCCGCGCCGAAAAATTACCGGCCGGGAAACGGCCAATCGATAAAAATATTCGGCGCGTCGGAAAATAACTTAAAAAATCTCGACGTCGAAATTCCTTTGGGAAAATTTACCGCCATTACCGGAGTTTCCGGCTCGGGAAAATCTACCTTAATGGACGACATATTGTCGCGCGCCCTGGCCCAAAAATTTTACCGGGCCAAAGAACAGCCCGGCAAGCACGACCGGATTGAAGGCACCAGCCAGATTAACAAAGTCATTAATATTGACCAATCGCCTATCGGCCGGACTCCCCGCTCCAACGCGGCCACCTATACCGGCGCTTTTACGCCGATACGCGAACTCTTTGCCGCCCTGCCGGAAGCCAAGCTCCGGGGTTATAAAGCCGGCAGGTTTTCTTTTAACGTCGTCGGCGGACGGTGCGAGGCCTGCTCGGGCGACGGTTTGGTTAAAATCGAAATGCAATTTCTTCCTGACATCTATATTGAATGCGAAGTCTGCCACGGCACCCGCTATAATAAGGAGGCTTTGGAAGTCCATTACAAAGAAAAAAATATTTCTGAAATTCTCAACATGACGGTTGAAGAGGCCTCTTCTTTTTTTAAAAATATTCCGATTGTCCGGCAAAAACTGGAAACCTTGAACGAAGTCGGCTTAGGCTATATTAAGCTCGGCCAATCCGCCACTACTCTGTCCGGCGGCGAAGCCCAAAGAATCAAGCTGGCTAGCGAACTGTCCCGGCGCGACACCGGGAGTACTCTTTACATCCTGGACGAGCCGACCACCGGCTTGCATTTTGATGACATAAAAAGGCTTCTTTCCGTCCTGCAAAAATTAGTGGACAAGGGCAATACGGTTTTGATTATTGAGCATAATTTGGATGTTATTAAGTCCGTTGACTGGATTATCGACCTTGGCCCCGAAGGCGGCGACAAAGGCGGACAAATTATCGCCACCGGAACTCCAAGCCAGGTGGCCAAGGTTAAGAAATCCTATACCGGCCAGTATCTGGCCAAGATTATAAAATGAAAACTTATTTTTCCTTTAGATTAAGATTTTACGGCTAAAAGAAACAAGGGCGGGATCTCGAATAGCAAGACCCTGCCCTTTTATAACACAATTACCCGGCGGCCGCGAAGGCGCGAATCGCGCCCTTGGCCGTCTCCAGGAGGCTGGACGGCTTCACATCCAAGCTGTAGCCGATAACGCAAAGAGTGATGGCCGCCGCCCAGTACACTTTGGTGGCACTCACTTCAGCGTTGCCGATGACAGTCTGGAGTACAAAAAATGCTACCAGACTCCCGGCGCCGACGATGGCGCTCACCGTCCTTGGGTCAGTGCCGAGCGAAACGGCCTCGTACTGCGCCGCATTTCCGACGTAGCAGAAAGCTGCGGCCAGGAGAAAAGGTACGATACAGCCGGCAAAATCATAATCAAATACCGGATTCACGAATTTGCCGAAAAAAAATTTCAGAGCCCAAAAGGTTCCCATCATGCCCAGCGTATCGCCCACCGGAATTCCTTTGCGGGTCAAATAGCACATAACTATGCCCATTCCCGCGTAGGAAAGCGCCGAGGCGATGCTTAACCCCTTGCCGATTCCTATGATTTCCACGTTTCCTCTCCCTCCGGATCAAAGCTGGCATTGCACCAGCCAATAAAAAAACACGGCCATTTCCCTCCTGGCCACCTTGGCGGTTTTGTGTTTTTTTTCGGAAAGGACCTACCCGCTTCCAAAAAATTTAAAAGAGCGTTCCCTGGCCATACCAGCCCCTTTCTTTTGGCCAAAGGTTAGAAATTTGAGAATGAATCCCCCGGGACACTGTGAAAATGAGTCTTTCTCATTCTTTTAGGATAATTGTAAGAAATTAAGAGCGCATTAAGCAGTATTTATTTTAATATTAGCTATTTATATTCCTCGCGAAATTACTCTAGAAAGTAAAAAAATAACCTCTCTTTTCAGGGAGGCTTATTCTAAAAAAACCAAGGGTATTATTTTAATTTTCTTTTAAGCTCTCGAGTAAAATTAACTCAATCTTCTCATCTTCTTCGCCCGCCTGCCCAGGCTCCGGCAGATTCCAAACGGCAAAAGTGGCTTTCTGGAACACTCCGCCCAAAGTGCCGGGATTTATAATCGTCACGCCTTTATCCTTTTCCAGCCAGGGCTTATGCGTGTGGCCGTAAAATACGTAATAAAGCATCGGATCAAGGGCCATAACTTCTTTAACAAATTTAGGTTCATGGCAGAGTCCGGCTTTGATTTCCTCGAATTGCGCTAATCCATACCTCCCGAGATAATTGATATTATTATATTTTTTCGCTTCGCTTTCTTCGTAAATTTCCATATTGCCTCTTACAAGATAAATCGGGCCGTTAAAACTTTCCGCCAGCCTTCCTAGTGTTTCCGCGTTCGTAACGTCGCCCAGGCAAAGAAGCTTGCTAATTTTATTTTTTCCGCACCACTCTAAGCATTTGTCCAGATTAACCAGATTATCATGGATATCGGAAATAATCACTATTTTCATATACATTGATGCCAGTTTATGTCCGGCCAAACATTAAAACCTCATATAAAATTCCGGCCGCGAACAAAATAAATACCAGGCTCAAAAAAATCAACCCGGGCTTATGTTTGAAGAACGAAGTCCTTTTTTCTTTTTTCTCCATCTTGCGGAAAATTAAAATCAATGAAATACCGGTAAGCCCGCCGGAGATTGCTCCGGCAAAACTGATGACGTTAATAAAATTATTCAGCCCGGCCAAAAATAAGAGATACGGTAAAACTACGGCAAAAATAAACGCGAGGCCCGGGCGGACTTTGTAATCCCAGGTAAAAATTTCCTTAATGCACTGGGCGACGCCGAAAAAAGAAGTGGCAATTACTAAAAGCCCGAAGACCAGAGAGATTTGGATTATCTTGCCGTCTAAGATATTCCAGAGCCCGACCAGCCCGTCAGGCGTTGTCGCCTTCCCTGTTATTCCGGCCACCACCAAGGCGAAAAAGGTAATCATCGCTATGGAAATGAAAGTGCCCCAGGCCACGGCCGACTTCAATTGTTTTTTATCTTTTTTTACTATTTCCGCTACAATCGGAATCGCCCCGCCGCCGTCAAAGGCAAAAAGGATGGCGCCGTAAGGGAGAAGCGCGTATTTCCAGTCGATCGGGTTGTAATTAGTAAAATCAACATAACCGGCTCCGATTTTCGTAATTATAACTATAATAACGAGTAAGGCCAGGGTAAATATCAATTCAAAGCGGGCAATAGCTTTAATCCCGAACAAAACCACGCCGGCCATAAAAACATACAGCGCGGTAGTATAAAAAAGGAGGCTCCCGCCGAAAATTGGGTTAAAGAGTTCATGGGCAAAAATTCCGCCGACAATTATATAAGCTAAAACGGCGCCGTAATTCCCAATCATCGAAGCAAAGAAGGCGAAATGTTTTCCCTTTTCACCGAGGTAAATTTTCGCGTAGCCCGGCGTGCGGTGATAGCCCGGCGTATCGGCGATTACCGAGGCATATATCAAATGGATGTAATATTGCACCGTCCCGATAACGGCGATTAAAATAAGGCAGGGCCAGAGGCCGGCGCGCATAAATAAAAACGGCAGTCCGAACATGCCGACGCCGATGATATAACCGATTAATGCCGCCAGGGCAAACCAATAACGTTTTGTCATAACTTCACTTTTTCATCTTCCGCTTATTATCAACTGCCCCTCTTTAATAATATTTTCTTTATCCAGGCCGTCCTGGACTGACCAGCCGACAAACTTCTCCAATAACTTTTTCTTTTTCCCGCTTTCCATCAGTTCCGGCTGGCTCAATTTAGAGCTCATAGGCAAAAATTCAATTTGCAGTTTATCCGGCGCCCAGCCGATTGAAAGCGCTAACTCTTCCTGGGTGTCTTCGGAAAAGTACTGGTCAAAGACGAAATTGCCGAGCGAGTAAAAAATCGGCTTTCCTTTATAAATTTCCATTCCCTGCATTACGTGCGGATGGTGTCCGATTATTATATCGGCGCCGGAATCGATTAGCGCCTGGCCGGTATTTTTTTGGCTGGAATTATTATTATGCTGGTATTCTGCTCCCCAATGGATGTTAACAATTACCAGATCAGTTTCTTTTTTCAATTTTTCCACGGCCTCCCGGGCTTTTTCCAGGCTGAAATTTTTATAAACCATGCTAAAGCCCGCCAGGCCGATCTTTTTCCCGCCCTTTTCCACGATTACGCTTGAGCAATCGCCAATTTGGGCGTCTTTACAGCCGGAAAAATCAAACCCGAGAGCTTTCAAATTTTCTCTCGTTTCCATTATACCACGCTCCCCTTGATCGGAAAAATGATTGTTGGCTAAATTGAAAAAATTGAAATTGTATTTTTTCAAGCTCTTGATGAGATCCGGAGAAAAGGCGAAATCATAACTATTGGCGGGCGGATAATGCGCGCCCAAATCGGTTACGGCTCCTTCCAAGTTGGCGGACACCAGGTCTTTTCCGCTAAAAATATTTTCTCCGCCTTCGTCCGGTTTTATGAGTTTTGCAAAAGGATAATCGGCGCCTTTGGATTTAATTTTTTCACCCACGTGCCGGTCAAGCATCAAATCGCCGAAAAATAGAAGCCTTAAACTTTCTTTAACGCCTTTCATACTGCCTTCATCCCCGCGTTCATTTTCTCTTCCGTCCGCATCGCTCGCCCCGCTCTCCCCTTTCCCGCCCGCCGCAAACACTCCGGTTACGTAGCTGGTCGCGTTTTTTATTTCCGGCTTGCCCGACAATAAAGCCGAATTAGAATTATTGAACAAATTAAAATTTATTGCGCCTTTTAATTCCGCGTATCTCGCGAGAGTATAAATCGACCCGGGCGAATCCAGTTTCAGGCTATAGATTTTTTCACAGTCGAGATTTTCCAAAGCCCCGATGCTTTCCCGGTCGTTTTTCATTGCCGTTTCACTGTCGGCGTTATGGGTAAAATCTACGCTCGCGATAATAAGAATTTTTTTCTTTTTGGAAATTTCATAAAGCGCCCGGGCCAGGCTTTCGGCTTCCTCCTTTTTCAATCCCGGCCTTAAAACCAAGGGGAGAAATTTAGCCTTGGGGAAAACTTTTTTTATAAAAGCCGTTTCTCCGTAAATTGCGTGCTCCTTGTCAAAAATCCCTTCGTCCGGCACGGCGATCTTCTTCAAAGCCAATTCTTCTATAATTCCCTGGTCCGCTTCTAAGTCTCCATAAGGCGTCTTCCAGCTGGCTTCCGAGGTTATTATCCTTCCTTCGCCCGCCCCGAAATGATTGGGGCCCAAAAGCACGATTGTCTCGTATTCATCGCCCGAGAAAGCCGAATAAAAATCCGCGATTAAATCCGCGGCTAAAAGATGGTGCGGAATAACCCCGCCGGCAATTTCTTTTTCTAAAAAATCTTTCTTTCGGTCCAGCCGGGAAAAGCTAAATGCCTGATCATAAAATTTTTTATCGCCAGGCTTTGATTCGTGCCAAACTTGATTCTTTTTTTGGGAAATGCCGGCCAGTAGTTTTGACCTTGCGCCCGCCACATCCGCGATAAAGCCAGCCGCTCCCGCGCCTAAAACTAAAATAAATAGGCCTGCAATAAAGAGGCCTATTATTAAATATTTCTTCTTGTCAATTTCGGACGCTTCCATGTTTATGTGATTAATGAAGCTTCATGCGGCTTAATCTACTAAATCCTTGGTCCATTTGTCCGCGGCCGGCAATTTTTCCTTGCCGCCATAAACCTTGGCCTGCCACTCTTCGTCCGACAACCGGCTTTCCAGCTTGTCGGTAAATTCATAATGCGAAAAGGCCGTTCCCCGGGTCAGCCGGGCGCCATTGGCGTCTTTCACGGCAACATACATGATGTAGGGCTTGCCGGTGGCTTCATACAATATTTCTCCCAAGGGCGCATTGGTATGGATATCGGCAATGATTCCCGCCCGTTTTTCCCTTAAGGTAAGTTCCTGTCCCGGAAGCGGCGCGGTAACACTCTCGAAATAGTTCGAATTTACGGTTCTTAATTTTTCAAAATCATCGTCGCTGATTTTCCCATTAGCCAGTTCTTTGGCAACAATGCCGCGCAAGAACTCCGCCCCTTCGATATATGAATCATAGCGTTCGGAGAATTCCGCCGGCATAAGATTCAGTTTTTTTAATCCGCCGCGGGTCATTTTCGATAAGGCCAAAATCCGGTTCCAAAAAACCAAATCCGGCTCTACATAGCCTTTTACCACCGGCGGCAATTCTTCCGGTCCGCCGGCGCCCATCTCGGCGTATGACTGCTTGGCATACAGCAAGGTGTCGTGCTTTAATTCGGTAAACGATCCTAAAACCGCCCCTAAATTTTTTTTCATCCAGGGTTCGCCGGCCATAAAAGCCGGATAGCCGGCGCCGTAAGCCTCTAAAAGGGGTTTTAAGCAGTTTAACCAGCCCCAATAAATATTTTGGTTCCAGGTCTCATTGTCGAACTTGAAAAACTCATCTTTTAAGAGGCCGCTCGCTTTGGCGATAATCTTATCCGACTCCCGGCCTTTTTCACGCTCGATTCTTTTCGGATCTTTTACCCATTCATCCAAATAGGTTTGGACCAGCTTATTTTCCGAAGCTAAAAGATTGACGACCATCAAAGCCGTCGGCGTCGACGGCAATTTCTGGCCGGTTTCCGGATCCGGCGCCTCGTCTCCCTGGGTCAGGCGGTTAATAATATAAGCGTCCGGCGTAAATCTTTGGCCCATGAACCGGAACTGCATAGTGTCTTTTAAAAGCTCTTCTTTAGTTTTTTCATCGGACGCGCTCATCATAATCGCTTCAGACAGGATCTTCGGCGCCGGCAGGTCTTTTTTCGCCTTTTCCTGGAATTTAGCTAACAGTCCGTCATCCTTTAATTGTTCAACCGTCATCTCCGCGCCATAAACTCCTTTTATCGTTTGCGTATATTGATAAGGGGTTAAATCGTCCGCTTCGCCGACAAAAAAGGAAATGGCCGCGCTTATATCGCTCCAGAGCTTAGCTATTTTTTCATCGCCGACTTTCAGATTATTAACTTGGCCGGTTATTATCAAAGCGTCGCGGGTCATATCGGCGCTCTTTATCGGAAAGCCCATCCGGCCGTACCACATCATGGCAATAAAATAACTCTTTAAGACATCGTTTTTCGTATAGTGCGAGCGGGGTTTGAATTGGGAATAATCATTGGTAAATTCAGGCCGGTACGGGGTGAATAGCGGCGAATCAGCAAGGCCTTTGGCTTCGTTTATTAAAGCCAATTCCTTCTGGGCAATATTATATATCTCCTCCGGTATTTCTACGCCGTCATAGGCTTTGCTGGCCAGTGTAAATTGGAAGTTCCCCTCGCTGTTCGCGATTTCTTTTTCGCTTACAGCTTCAAGGTATTTGGCAAAAGTCGGGAAATCTTTGGGGTTAATATCGGCATTGGCCGACTTACTGCCCTGATCTAAAACTACTAAAGGCGCCAGATAATAAGCGGTCAATCTTTTATAGGATTCCTTCAGCCGGGCGTCATCGGCGTTAGCATAGCCATTCAGTGAATCCAAAAAAAGGTTTCGGGTTATGGCCCTGATGGCCGGCTGGAATTTTTCTTCCTCAATTTTTTGAAAACTCCGGTCGATTAAGACGTGGTAAACGTGCAAGGCCAGGTCGCTGGAAACAAAAACCGAATTTTCCGGCTGTCTTTCGTACATGCTTGACGGCCCCTGGATATAATTGTAAGTATCGGTAAAATCATCTTGCGCCGGCTCTTCGCCGACGATATCGTTTTTCGCCAGGAAAAAATTATTCACTTCCAGGGCCGAGAGCTGTTCCTGGGTAAAATTTATTTTAGCGTTTTCTTTAAAGCTCTTGTAATTCTCCAATTCTTTCAGGCTGGCCTTTTCTTCCGGCACTTTCGGCGTTACCAGCCCCTTAATTTCTTCGTATTCGGCAAAAACCGGCTTTCCCAGATCAAAAGAAAAAAGCTTCTCGCCGGCTTTTTCCCCGGTTATTGCGGCCGGCCCTTTTTTCATCCGGCTTTTCGCCAGCCCGAAACCGGCGGCAACTATTAAAATAGCCGCGGCAACTATAAGAATCTGCCATTTATGCCCTGAATTTTTTGGTGCCGGACTCGGAGCTGGGTTAAAAATTTCTTTAACCGCCGGCTTGGCCCGCGGCTTTTCTTTAGCTGGTCTTTTGATCATAAGAATTAAAAATGAAATTAAAATTTTTGAATCCAAAACTCTTTCTCTAGCTCCGCCTGATTTTTATGTCATAATCAATCTGCTCGATTTTTCTTAAATTAGTTTTGGCCTGGTCGTATTTGGTGCGCAGGTAGCCGGTCATGTCAAATAATACCAGCTCGGCCATTATTTCATTAATTACTCCCTTAATTTTGTCCACTTCATCCATCTGCCCCCGGGAAGCCTTATTAATCGCCAGACGCACCATCTCGCCGGTAAGATCGCAAATCCCGCCCAGATAGCTTTCAGTATCGATTTTCACTTTGGCCACTTTATCGATTTTCTTTCCGGACATTACATAGAAAAACATTTTGGCTTCAACGTATTCCTCCATGCCCGCCTTAAAAGACCCTTCTTCGTAGAGCCGGCTATGCCCGAATTTTTTATCAAGATAGGCTAATTTTTCCTCGATTTCTTTTAAGGAAACTTCGGCGATCGATAAATCATTCCGGTGCAAAGAAAAAATGACTCTCTTTGAATCATGCAAAACCTGGTTTGATAAGCTGATAATTTGCCTCCGCTCACCCTCATGCTTGTCATAATCAGCTTTCAGCTGTTTGATAAATTTTTTGTTTAACATGTATTATTTTATCGCTAAATTAATCAATCCGCGTATTTTGTTTTTCAGACTTCCTTAAAAACCCCTAAGCAAACCGATTCTTGCGGGCCGGCCGGACTATTCCGCTACCCGGAATACCTCTAGAACGCTGGTAGAGCCGCGCAAGGCCTTAATTAGTCCGTCCTGCGCCATAGTAAGATAACCCTTCTGGCGGGCGTATTCGCGCATGTCGTATTCGGAAATATTGCCGGATAAAATTATTTTTTCCAGTTCTCCGGACATGACGACAATCTCAAAAATCCCAAGCCGGCCTTTGTAGCCGATTCCCTGGCATTTCTCGCAGCCTTTGCCGTGATGGAATTTTAGCTTAGCTCCGCCCGAGGACAGATCGATGTCTTTCCTATATTCTTCTTTGATATTGGAAAGCACCTCAACTACCCGGGCTAAAATTTTCGGCTCCAGCTTTTCCTCCTCTTTGCAGTTTTCGCAAATTTTCCTTACCAGCCGCTGGCCCATCATAGCGTTAACCGCCGGAGCCAGCAAAAAAGGCTTAACGCCTAAAGACAAGAACCGCGGAATGGCTCCGGCCGCGTCGTTGGTATGAATGGTAGAAAGGACCAGGTGCCCGGTAAGGGCCGCCTGGATGGCCGTATCGGCCGTCTCCAAATCGCGGATTTCTCCAACCATAATAACGTCCGGGTCTTGCCGTACGATTGAGCGCAAAGCCTTGGCAAAAGTATAGATATCAGAAACCTGGGACTGGTTAATCCCCTCCAGCTGATATTCGATCGGATCCTCGACAGTTATGATTTTTACTTCCGGCTGGTTCAGCTTTTTCAAAGCCGCGTAAAGGGTCGTCGTTTTGCCCGAACCGGTCGGGCCGGTGGTAACAACCATCCCGTTCGGCCGTTCAATTTGCCTTTTTAACCGCTCGAAAGCGTCGCCTTCCAAACCCAGCTGCTCGAAGTCCAGACTGATCGAGGAAAATTGTAATATTCTCATTACCACGCTTTCGCCGTAGGAGGTGGGCAAGAATGAAGCACGGATATCCAACCGGTCGTTTTCCATAAAAATGGACATCCGGCCGTCTTGCGGTTTATTGGCAATATTGATTTTCACTCCG
Organism: Patescibacteria group bacterium; assembly: GCA_041661505.1. Lineage (NCBI taxonomy): Bacteria > Patescibacteria group bacterium. Next base: position 23,833 of record JBAZUF010000005.1, read on the forward strand.
GTTAAAAGCTTTAAGCGGGAAATCACTTTTGGCCATTCTTCCTCCCTTAAAACCGCCGCGTCGTGCAAAACTCCATCCACCCGGAAGCGGACTTTGATGTCTTTGGCTTCCCTTTCGACGTGGATATCCGAGGCATTTAACTGGATGGCTGAAGCGATCAGTATGGTGATAATTTCCGTGGTGTTGGATGAATTTATTTTTTCTTCCAAAGCCTTAAAGCTGGAAAATTGGTCCTGGTATTTAACTAGATCCGCTTGGGTAATTTCTACGCCCTTGATTATCTTTTTTACTTTGGGCAGCATCCGGTAAGCCTCCAAAAGATAGTCAAAACTGTGGTCCGACACTATATAAATCCGCGTATCGGTAAAATATTCCTTGGCCAATTCTTCTTTTAATACCAATACCGCGTCCGTCGTTTCGACCGCCGCGATCCGGATATTTTTTCCGTCGTAAAAAAAGCACGAAGCCCGAAGTTCGCGGGCGCGGGCCTCGGGGACGAGCTTTAAGGCTTCCTGGGAAATCGGCGCTCCGATTAAGCTTATATAAGGCAGTCCAAGCGCGGTGGCCTTGTTATTAACCCCCCGCTCAATCTCCTTAAGCTTCATTTCTTCCTGCTTTTCCTTTAGCTTTGAGCCGGCGCTTTCATCGCCGATTTTCCTGCCGCCGCCTTTTCCCGAAGCATCCATTAAATCTTCAATTGAAGTGAGTGAGTCTTTATCCATAATTACTTGATAATTTTTATAATTGCTCTTTTGCCATTATACCAGAATTTTCAGCAAAAAAGTAGATATTTTTTTCAAAACCCAAGCCAGTCCTAAAAATACAATCAGGTAGAAAACAGCCGCCAGCCAGGCCGGTAAATATCTATAAAAAAGGTCATAGCGGCTGGCGAGCGGCCAGTGCAGAAGATAAACTTCATAAGAATACAGGCCGAACAAAGAAAGCAAATTGAATTCAACTCTTATATAAGAAAAAAGAAGGACGATAGCCAGCACGACAATTATGCTAACGAGCTGTTCTTTGTCCGGACTTTGGCCCACGCCGGAATTAAGGGCAAAATAGCCGATAAATATTACCAAAACGGCAATTATTAAATAATATATGGCCGGACCGATTTTTTCTTCTAATTTCAAAACGCCGGGTTTTCCCGCCCAAGCTGATAATTTTTCCAGCCCGAAAAGACGCGAGAATCGGAATCGGCCCAGCCCGGGCGCCCCGTAAGCCAGCCAGCCGAAAAAAATTCCTGCTGGAAAAGCAATTATGTGAATCTCGTACAGATGCCTTACCTCGCTCATCCAAACAGGGTTTTCGCGCAGGATAAAATAAGCGGCCAGATAAATTATGATGGCCGACAGCCAGGGCCTTTTTTTTGATAAAACCCAGGGAAAAATTAAATAGTAGAATAAAATTAAAGTAAAATACCAAAGGGGCGAATTCAAATCCTCAAATACGTCGGCGCGCGGGAAAAATCCGGCCGCGGCCTTAAAGATATACTGCCAAGAGTAAGTGATTTTTAATATTAAAAAGTCTAAGATAAAGTACAGCGCTAATATTATCCATAAAGGCATAAATAACTTCGGCAGGCGCCGGCGGTAGAATTTCCAAATCGCCAATCCGTCCCGCTCTTTTTTTATCGCCCCGCCTTGCCCGTCCAAAGCGGCTAAACCTTTTGCCTCTTTTAATTCGTTAGAATCCTTTTTTAAGGCGCTTTGGGTGAGGCCGAAGCCGGATAAAAATAAAAACAGATCTACCCCGACTCCGGCAAGGATTGAAAGCGGAAACAGGAAGCGGTGATCGGCAATCAAAAAATAGCCGAAATGGGAAAAAATTATAGTTAAAATCGCTAAGCCTTTAAGCTCTTGGGTGAGTGATTTAGGAAGGAAGCGGGTGGATTTTTTCATCCGGGCGGAAACTAAAACAGCCGCCAAAAAAATAGCGGCAAAGATCCAGGTAGCCTGAACCGGATTATTTATCGAAATAGCCATAAATTATCTTCGCCCAGATCGCGTACCCTTCGGCTGAAGGATGGAATAAGTCCGGCGAGTAATGGGCGCCATTCGTTTTGAATTGGGCCGCGGTCGGAGAATATAAATCAATGTATTGGGCTTTGTAAGTTTCGGCCAAAGCCTTGATAACCGAGTTAAACTTTTTGGTTTGCCAATCAATATATAAATTGTATGGCGGCATCATCAAGCTCGGGGCGCCGATAAAGGGAATGCTGACCAGGTAAATTTTAGCATCAGTTTCTTCGGTAAGGCGCTTTAATATCGCCCCGTAGCTATTTTTGAATTCAGCCAGGGAAACTTTGCCATGCACGTCGTTAACGCCGGCCAGGATTGTAATGATATCCGGGTTATCAGCTATGGCCGCCGAAACTAATTTATCTTTTAAATCACCGACTTTGGCACCGGGGATTGAATGATCTTTCAAGGTTACCTTTTTGCCGTCCTGCGCCATTTTCCCGGCTATGAGATAAGGAAAGGATTCCTCGTAATTTAAAACCCCGACTCCGGCAGTCAAGCTGTCGCCCAAGGCGGCGTACACTATATTTTTTTGAAAATCCATATCAGCGCCGATTAGAAAGGTTTGGTTTTTATCAGGTGATTTCAGGTTTGCCTTGCTGATTTCCTGGTAGATGCGGGCATGAAAATAATATAAATAAATTCCAGCCGCAAGAATGGCCAATAAACTAGCCAGTAAGTACTTCTTTTTCATACCCATGATTAAACAAAAATTTCGCCAAAGTGCGCCAGAGCGCACATGTCCATCAATGTCGGGGTGCCGGGAATTGAACCCGGATTACACGAACCCGAATCGTGCGTAATACCGTTATACCACACCCCGATATAAAATAAGGCAGGCCGGAAATTTGCCTACTCATATATTTAAGCACGCGAAAGCCAAGCTGGCAAGGCTAGCTTCTCCCGCCCCCCCCAAAGAAAAAAGCCCTTATCGCTTGAAGTGCGGTAAGGGCCGGTGTTTTAATTAATGGTGTTATATCTCCTTTGTCTTTCGGCGTGATCAATAATAACTCACGCCGGCCAGTTCGTAAAAATCGCTCTTGGCTTCGCGTGTCAGTCGGAACACTTTAGCTAGACGCCTCACAGTGTTCGGGGGAGGAACTCGTTTTTCTAGCTCAGCCCTATAGACGCAAAACCGGGTGCATTCGGCCCGCTTGGCCAGTTCGAGTTGCGACCAGCCTTTTTCGAGGCGGAGCTCTTTTAGTCTTCGGCCGAAAGTCATAGGTTGCGCCGAGCGGGGGGTGGTGTTGCCGTTTTGAGGAGACGTGGGGGGAAGGATGATGAGCAGAGGAGAAATCTGCGGGGACGTTTTTACCGGCTTGCCATTCTGAAAACTAGAGGCGATTTTTTTCGCCTCACCCACTGACGCTACGTATTTACCTAAGTAATCTTTATTGCAAGCGTCAGGCAAGTCTTCGGGTTTCATTTGTTGGCGTAGATATTTCCTCGCACGAAGGACTGCCTTAGTGTGGATCAGCGAGATCATGGATTCGGAATAGCCAAGAACAACGCCAATTTCCTTCATGGTCAGTTCTTCGTAATAGTAAAGAGTAAGTACGGTTTGCTCTTTTTCCGGGAGTCGGCCAATGGCCTCGGTAAGATGATAAGCAATCTCTTTCCTAAAAACCGCGTTAAAATGCTCCTCCTCTCCAACCGCAAGCATATATATTTCGCGATTTCCCCGGATTACTTCACTGATATTTTCCGGGAGGAAAGAGATCCCCTTAATTTCATCCATCAGCTTGAAAAAATCCTCCTCGCTGATCTGGAGTTCCTCTGCAATCTCCTCCTCCGTGGGGTCGCGCCCAAACCTTTGTTCCAAGGAAGCGCATGCTCTTTCCAGCATGCCGCTTTTTCTTCTAAGCGAGCGGGGCACCCAATCCATAGCGCGGATTTCGTCGAGCATCGCCCCCCGGATCCGGATTTTAGCGTAAAAGTTAAAAGGAACGCCCTCGCTGGAATCATATTTATTGAGAGCGTCCATGAGCCCCAGCACTCCAGCGCTAATAAGGTCGCCGACCGAGATGTGGTCAGGCAGTCGGGAGATGAGCCGCAGGGCGATGAATTTCACCATGTCAGCGTGTTTCAGCATCATCTCGTTCCGTTCGTTAAGATTTGAATACATTCTTTCTTTACCGTTGCCATTACCGTCCATGCGCCACCTCCTTTCCGAAGGCCTGATATTGCGTTAGCGGAAAATTCTTCCGTGATTTTTAAAAGATCGTATATAAAAAATTTCCAAAGAATGGAAATTTGATGCCCTTATAAAAAGCGCCCGCGCGTGCCAGACTATCTTCTATCAATTGCCTCATTCACCAGCCGGTCAGCTTCCTTATTCTTTTCTCTTGGCACATGCGTAAACTTAACCTTTTTAAAGCCCAAAGTCAAGTTGTTGATTTTCAAAAATAGCGGCGCCAAATCGGAGTTTTTTACTTTATATTCGCGTTTTATTTGCTTTACTACGAGTTCAGAATCAAGATAAAAATCCAGTTCTTCTGCCTTGCAGGTCTTAGCTTTTTCCAAAGCGGCGATTACTGCTTTGTATTCCGCCTGATTATTAGTCGCTTCGCCGATATATTCGGACACGGTGAACACCACCTTAGCATCTTCATCATAAGCGATCGCCCCAATCCCCGCCGGCCCCGGATTCCCCCTTGCCCCTCCGTCGGTAAATATTTTTAGCTTCATAATTTTATATTGTTTTGTCATTTTATTTATGTGCGAGCCATTGAGAAAATTTAGTATTATTTTTTGTACAATTGAGGCAATAAATTTTCACTGTTTGATCCGCCCCGTGTCAACGGGGCGGAGAGTTTGAAAATTTGTCCGTAAATTGTGCAAAAAATCTAAATTTTTTCGCAGGCGAGTGAATAAATAAAATGACAAAATTTTTCAGCGACGAGCAATCAAATTTCTTTAATTCATTTAACCTTAATATCAATAATCTTTAACTGCACATCCCTCCGTCCGTTATACTCATTAATCTCCGGGTAATAAACCATGTCAATTTTATCCCCGATCTTTAAAGCCTTCCACTGTTCGGACTGCCCGAAACCGATAGCGTAAATCAGGCTAGACTCTTCACTTTTCACTCTTAATTTTATATGCTGATTTTGCGCCCCCATGCGCATGATGTCCATAACCAATATCTTTTTCGAAACAAACTTCGGCTTCTCGTTTCCGGCCCCGAAAGGCGCGAATTTTTCCAGCTCCAAAATCAAATTTTCGCTTATTTCTGACAGGTCTAATTCTATGTCAATTTTTACTTTCGGCTTTAATACCAATTTTCCCAGCTCCCGTCCGGCAATTTCTTGGATTTTTTTCATAAAACCGTTTAAATTCTTTTCTTCCAGGCTGAATCCGCAGGCGGCCGGATGCCCGCCGTACTTGTACAAAAATTTTGAACACTCCTCCAGCGCTTTTATTAAATTAAATTCTTCAATGCTCCGGCCCGAACCCTTAAATTCTCCATTTGAACCGACAGTAATTACCAGGGCCGGCAGATAAAATTTCTCCGCTACCCGCCCGGCAATAAGCCCTACGACGCCTTCGTTCCAAGCTTTTTTTTCCAAACCTTTATCAGTAACAGCGATTATTATTTTATTGTCTTTGCATTTTGGGTCGTCTTCAAGCATTTTTACGATCTCTTCAGATATCTTTTCCGTTATCATCTGGCGCTCAAAGTTTCTTTGGTTTAGGGCCTGGGCCAGTTCCTTCGCCCGGCTCCGGTCGCGGGTGATTAAAAGCTCGTAAGCCGTATTAGCGTGATCAAGCCGGCCGGCGGCGTTAAGCCTCGGTCCGAGCTGGAACCCGATATTCCAGGAATCGAGCTTTTTCCCGTTATTTAACTGGGAAACTTCAATCAATTCACGCAGGCCGATGCGTTTGGTTTTATTCAATATTTCCAGGCCTTTTTTAACTAAAATCCGGTTCTCATCCCTTAATGGCACCATGTCGGCAACAGTCCCGACCGCCACCAAGTCCAAAATCCTGTCTTCTAATTTCTTTTTGTCATCACCCGAAAGCTTAGACCGGCGGGTTATGGCCGTAGCAAATTTAAAAGCCACCCCGACGCCGGCTAAAAATCTAAAGGGATATTTTTCGCCGGGGAGGTTGGGATTAATAACCAAACATTTTGGCCAGTCTTTCTTTTCTTCGGGCGCCGAATGGTGGTCGGTGATAATTATTTCCAGCCCGAGGCTTTTCGCGAACTCGGCTTCAGGCGCGTTTCTAATTCCGGTATCAACGGTAATAATCAATTTGACGCCCTTGTCTTTAGCTTCTTCCAGCGCGTTCATATTCATGCCGTAGCCTTCGGTTGTCCGAAAAGGGATGTAAACGCCGACGTCCGCTTTCAGCGTCTTCAGGGTTTCGACCATAACTACCGAAGCGGTTACCCCGTCCGCGTCATAATCCCCGTAAACCAATATCTTATTTTTTTTCTTTACATGATTAATTACCGAATCTACCGCCGCGGCCATATCCTTAAAATCATCGGGGTCGTGCGCGTCCTCGTAAGTCCCTTTTAAAAACCGCTCTATATCTTTCTTGTCCCGAAACCCCCGGTTAATGAGCAATTGCAAAATAACCCGATTGTATTCGGGATATTTTTTTAGAATTTTATCAGAAACTTTTGGCGCAATCTGCCAATCCTTTGTCATATTCCTGCCTTTTATCCGTTTTTTATCTACTTCCAGATTAACACATTTTGGGCCTACATCAAAGCCATCCCAAAAGTCCATATTACCATTGAGATAATCACCATAACGCTGATGATAATCCACATTACCCTTACGAATTTCTTCTGTTTAGCCATAAGAATAAGTTTTTAAATTTTAACCCGCGGACAATAAAAATTATCTCTTTAAAATTTTAATAAAAGTGTCGGACGGTATTTCGACGCTTCCCTTGCCATGCTCCATCATCTTCTTCTTTCCCTTCTTCTGTTTTTCGAGGAGTTTCCGTTTGCGGGTCACGTCTCCGCCATATAATTTGGCCGTTACGTCCTTGCGCATAGCTGATAATCTTTCGGCGGCGATGACTTTTCCGCCGACGGCCGCCTGTAATTTAATCATGAACATCTGCCGCGGCAATGTTTCTTTTAAAGTTTCTACCACTTCCTTGCCCCGATGAAAAGCTTCGTCCCGATAAACGATCATGGATAAAGACTCTACCGGTTCTTCAGCGACCAGGATATCCATTTTCACCACTTCGGCTCCCCGGTAGCCTAAAAATTCATAATTTACCGAAGCGTAGCCCGAGCTGACACTTTTTATTTTATCATAAAAATCAGTTAAGATCGTCGCCATCGGCGCTTCGTAATGCAAAATCGCGCGGGTAACGTCAATAAATTCGGTATTTTTGTAAATGCCGTGCTTTTCCTGGATTAAGTTCATGGCCGCGCCCATGTAATCTTTGGGGATAATTACGTCCAAGGCCACCCACGGCTCTTCGATTTTTTCAATCTGCGACGGGTCCGGCAGTTCGTGCGGGCTATGGATTATCAATGCTCCTTCCGCGTCCACGTGCTTAAGCCGGTTAGCGTCCAGCGATTTGGTTGATTTTAAAAATACTTTGTAGGCGACGCTTGGGGTGGTTACTACGATATCTAAATTATATTCCCGGCTTAACCTTTCCTGAAATATCTCTAAATGCAGTAAGCCCAAAAATCCGCACCTAAAGCCAAAGCCTAAAGCGTCCGAATGCTCGGGCTCGTAGGACAAAGCCGCGTCATTTAATTTCAATTTTTCCATAGCTTCGCGGAGTTGTTGGTATTCGTTTCCTTCTTGGGGAAAAATTCCGGCAAAAACCATGGGCTTAACTTCTTTATAGCCTTTTAGCGGTTCCACATTTACCTTGTCCCCTGTCCCGCCTTGAGCGTTAATATTGGTAACGGTATCACCAACCCGGCACTCATTTACGTTTTTAAAGCCAGTGGCGATATAACCGATTTCCCCCGCCTTTAATTCGCCGGTTGATTTATAATCCGGCTTAAATATTCCTACGTCAACGGCTTCGCTCCTAGCCTTGGTGGCAATCAAGTAAATCTTTTCCCCTTTTTTTATTTTGCCTTCCATCACCCGGACAAAGGCGAGCACTCCCCGGTATTCGTCATAAGTTGAATCAAAAATCAAAGCCCGCAAGGGTTTGCCGCTTGGACCATCACTTCCCGCTCCTTCAGTTTTAACGTTTGGCTGGCTAGCCGCATTCTTTTCGCCATCTATGACTTTGGCAAAAGTAGGCGCCGGCACCCGATCCACCACGGCCTGCAAAATTTCCGCCACACCTTCGCCGGTTTTTCCCGAAGCGCTGATAATCTCCTCTTCTTTACAACCGATCAGGCTCATAATTTCGTGCTTGGTTTTTAGCGCGTTCGCCGCCGGCAAATCAATTTTATTTACCACCGGAATAATTTCCAGCCCTTCTTCCAAAGCCAAATACAAATTAGCCAGAGTCTGGGCCTGGATGCCTTGCGTCGAGTCCACTAAAAGGATTGCGCCTTCCACCGCGGCCAAAGAGCGCGACACTTCGTAGGTAAAATCCACGTGTCCGGGGGTATCGATGAGATTTAATAAATATTCTTTTCCGTCTTGAGCTTTGAAGTTCATGGACACGGGCTGGAGTTTAATAGTAATTCCCCGCTCGCGCTCCAAATCCATCCGGTCCAAAAATTGCTCTTTCATTTTTCTCTTTTCAATCGTCCCGGTAATCTCCAGCATCCGGTCAGCCAGGGTTGATTTGCCGTGGTCAATGTGCGCGATGATGCAGTAATTTCTGATGTTTTTCATTAAAATATAGGTCTAGCCGAATTATTCTACTTAATTCCCAAAACATCCTGCATTGAATAGAGTCCGGGTTTTTGACTGACAATCCATATTGCCGCCCGGATGGCGCCGCGGGCAAAAGTATCCCGGCTCGCGGCCCGATGGGTTATTTCAATCCGTTCGCCAAGACCGCCGAACAATACGGTATGATCGCCGGCTATATCTCCGGCCCGGATTGCCTGGATGCCGATTTCTTTTTTAGGGCGTTCGCCAATCAGACCGTGTCGTTCATATTTGCCAACTGCATTTAAATCGCGGCCCAATGCCTGGGCTACAACTTCGGCCAATTTCATCGCCGTTCCTGACGGCGCGTCTTTTTTAAACCGGTGATGGGCTTCTATAATTTCCACATCATAATCATCGCCTAACAGTTTAGCGGCTTCGGCCGCCAGTTTAAACATGACATTTACGCCAAGGCTCATGTTCGGCGCTAGAACCACCGGAATTTTCTTTGCTAACTCACCCGCCTTTTCCAGTTGTTCCCTGGTAAAACCGGTTGAACCGATTACTATGGGTTTACCGGCTTGGCTTGCCGCTTCCAGATGCTTTATCGAACTCTCGGCATTGGTAAAATCAATAATCACATCGCATTCAGCCAAAACATCTTTTACGCTAGGGGCCGTTTTTATTCCAGTCAAAGCTCCGCCGATAATTTCCGATAAATCTTTTTTTGTTTTGGCATGGCCGGGCGATTCAAAACCGGCCGAAAGCGAAACGCCTTCAGTCTCACCGATTAGCTGGGCAATCCGGGATCCCATCCGTCCTCCGATACCGGCAACGGCAACTTTTATATTGTCTTTTTTGTTTGGCATAATTTATCTGGCATCCATCCGATGCCTTTACCTGCTTATAGATTTAAATCAACCCGTAATCCTTCAGCGCATCTTCCAGCCTTTTCCGGTTAACTTCGGACATTTGAACGAGGGGCAAGCGCAGTTCATCCGACGCTATCTTTCCCATCATCGCCAAAGCCGCTTTGACCGGCGCCGGATTGGTTTCATAAAATAGCGCGTTGCATAAAGGCATTAATTTATAAAACATCTTCCTGGCCTCTTCAATTTTTCCGTCAAAATAAGTTTGGCAAAGCGCCGCCATGTCGCGCGGCGCGGCGTTGGATACGACCGATATTACCCCCTGCCCGCCGATACAAAGCATGGGGTAGGTTAAATAATCTTCTCCTGACACAACAATGAATTCTTCCGGGCATTGGCTTATAATGTCGGCCGCCTGTTTTAAATTACCCGAAGCCTCTTTAATGCCGATTATATTGGGAAGCTCTGACAGCCGAACGACGGTCGCCGGCTCCATATTGATCCCGGTCCGGCCCTGAATGTTATAAAGAAATATGGGAATATCAACGGTTTCCGCCACTTTTTTAAAATGCTGATGCAGCCCTTCCTGGGTCGGCTTGTTATAGTAAGGGCAAATTAAGAGGGCGGCGTCAGCTCCGTCGGCTTTGGCTTTTTCGGTCAAGCGAATCGCCTCGGCCGTATCATTAGAGCCGGTGCCGGCAATTACCGGTATCCGTCCTTTTACCTGTTCAACGGTTAGGGCAATTACCCTGTTATGCTCTTCGTGGGTTAAGGTAGCCGATTCGCCGGTAGTGCCGCAGGGAATAATCGCCTTGGTTCCGTTTACAATCTGGAATTCAATCAACTGCCGTAATTTTTCCTCGTCAATAGATCCGTTATTAAACGGAGTGATAATGGCAACCATTGCTCCGCGCAATTTTCTCCTTAATTCGGAATAAGATGGCTCTGGGCCTGGCATAAATTTATTTGCCGCAAGTTAGAGGGCGTATTTAAATTTAAATGATGTATCCAATTATATTTTTAACATAAAGACTGTTAAATATCAAGTAAAATTCCGGCGGAAAGCCGAAGATTGATTTTATTTCAATATAACGATATATTGTAAACATCATTCAATCATCAATGTCCGTTTTTATTTAACCCTGAACATCATGCCGGTTCTATTGATAATTGTTAATTTCTAATTGCAAATTGATTCATTATGCCAATGTCAAAAGATTTTAAAGAGCGGGCTTTTCCCTTATTGCCGAAGATATTGAAAGATTTCCGGCCAAAGCTCTACGGAAAAAATTCGGCCGGATTAGACGCCGCCCTTTCTCCGGGATTCCATTTGTATGACGAAAAAGGCATCCGCGAACGGATCGCATTAATGAAAAAGCTTTTCTTCACCGAGCACCCGGGAATGGAATTTTTCGCGGTCAAAGCCAATTCCAATAATGCCATTTTGAAAATCATGCTTGACGAAGGATTTGGAGTAGACTGCTCTTCCCCGACTGAAATTATCCGGGCCCAGGCGCTCGGGTTTCCAAAGGAATTAATCATGTGCACCGGAAATAATACTAATCCGGAATTCTACGAAGCTTTCATGGACGCGGGGTGCATACTAAATTTAGACGACATAGGCTATATCGACAAACTGCCTTACATGCCCGAACGGATTTGTTTTCGCTATAATCCGGGACCGAGAAAAACCAAAGGCAGCACCGAATTTATTGGCGATCCTGTCAATCAAAAATACGGAGTGCGGTTTGATCAAATTGCTGAAGCTTACCAAAGAGCCAAGGCTAAAGGCGCAAAAATTTTCGGATTACATACCATGTTTGCTTCAAATTGCCTGGATGCTGAAGCTCTCGGGGAAATCGCGGGCATGCAGCTGGAAATTGCCGAGGAATTACAGAAAAAATTGGGAATAAAATTCGAGTTCGTCAATATCGGCGGCGGCATCGGCATCGAATACCGGCCGGATGAAAAACCGCTGGATGTAGAATTGGTGGCCCGAATGACCAACAAGGCGTTTTCCGCTTTTAAAGCCAAGCACGGTTACGCGCCCAAGCTTTATATGGAAGCGGGACGATTCGTAACCGGGCCTTTTGGTATTTTAGCCGGCCGGGCAATTAATAGGATGAATAAATACAAAAATTTTGTCGGCGTGGATTTTTGCGACGCCGCTGACATTTTACGGGCCGGCATATACCCGGCTTATCACGAGGTAAGCGTCTTAACGCCTGAAGGCAAGGAAAAAACCGAAGGGGAAAAAGAAACTGTTTCCATCGTCGGTCCGCTTTGTGAAAATATCCACATGATTTCCGACAGATTACTGCCGAAAGTCGAAGAGGGCGATATTATCGTAATCCACGACACCGGCGCCCATGGAATCGGCATGGGTATGAACTATAACGGCTGGGCTAAAAGCCAGGAATTAATGCTCCATTCCGATAATTCAGTGTCGCGCGTAAGCCGGGCCGAAACTATAGGCGATTTGTTGGTTAAAGAGCTGGATATGAAAGGCCAGGAATTGACCGTTAAATATTAAAAATCCATACTATGCTAAATTCATGGCTGCCTAAAGGCGGGGAAAATATCTTCCAAAAGGTTAAGCGCGAAAGAGCCGAAGCCGAAGCGGCAGGCATTAAGCTATGGCCTTTGTCTTTTGGCCAGCCGACTGGTCCAGCTTTGCTTGCCGCCAGGAAAAAGGCGGCCGAAGCCGTCATGTCGGAAGACGAGTCCTTGCATGAATACCAGGACAACGGCTCGCCCGGCGTTGGCGATTTTGCCCGGCGTTTTATCGCCGCCCATTTCGATAAAGAAACGGCTAAAAGGATTACAGGCCAAGCCAATTTTGATTTTCTTCCGACCCCCGGAACTAAATCCATGCTGGGCCTTGTTCCGATGGCCTGCGGATTTATCCGGGACAAGAAAACCCGGCAGGCTATCAACCCGGAATTACAGGTAGCAACTATGACCGAGCCCGGCTACCCTACGCCGGCGGTTTGGTGCGACTATCTGGGAGCTAAAAATTATTCTTTAAAAACCACGCCGGAAAATCAATTCATTTTTTCTTTAGACGGCATCCAGCCCGGCACGAAGTTAATCATGGCCAATTATCCCCATAATCCGACCGGACAGGTAGCCGACAAAAACTTTTGGCGCTCGCTTTGCGCTTATTGCGCCGAACATGGCATCAGGCTGTTTAACGACGCGGCTTATGCCATTCTTACATTCACTGACGCGGCCGCCACCCTAGCGGAAATAGCGATAGAGTTCCCCGAACTGTCCTGGGCCGAGGCTTATTCTTCTTCCAAAGTAATCGCCAACGGAACCGGCTGGCGCATTGGAGCCATTACCGGCTCTAAAGATTTTATTGAAGACATCCGAACCATTAAAGGCAATACTGACTCGGGATTTTTCGCGCCGGCAGCGGCCGGGGTGCTTTCTTGCATGGAAGAAGATATGCCAGCCATAACAGCCAACCGGGATACTTATGCCCGCCGGCTGGAACTTTTATGCGGTTTGTTAACCGAACGCGGGATGAAACTGGCGGTAAGGCCCAAAGCCACTTTTTTTACCACCTGGCTTGCTCCTAAAACCGCTTTTGGCCGGAAAATCGGGAACGCCGGAGAATTCAATAAACTGATGATCGAAAATACCGGCATTGTCGGTATCCCCTTTGAACCTTATCTCCGCTACACGGTCACCAATCCGATCGAAAAAAAAGAATGGACCGAGGCCATAAAAAAAGCTTTTGATCAGGCCAAAGTTTCTTACTAGCACAAATAAAACTGCCACCGGCTTCTCAATTAAAAAAACTGCTCGATCATGCGAGTGGTTTTTTTAATAATATTGAAAATTGTCAATTGGTAATTACGGATTGATTAAATCCCCCGCGCTTCGCTTGAATCGTCGGTTTCCACCTTGCCCCAGTTAACCCGGCGCCGGAATGAATTCCAAAAAGAAAAAAATTCTTCGCTTCTTAAAATATAACATAAAATTAAAAACGCGATTATCCCGCCTAAGCCGGCCACCGCGCCCTGGATCAAGACGCCTAAAAAAGTGCTCATGCTGATATACGGCCAGACTAGAGATTTAACCGCCTGAATGCTCGCGCCGGAACCGGCGGCGGCCAATGAGAGCTTCGCGGTTGATATGAAGATTCTTTTTCCATCCAGGCTTCCTACCTCCATCCTTAATAAAATCCAGAGAAGAATAAAATTAATGATGCTGGAAATGGAAAAGGCCAAAGCCAGCCCGGCAACGCCCAAAGGCAGGCAGGCCGAGACCCCGCCAAAGGGGCTTAATAGCACTTTGCAAATTATTATTTTCGGCAGCCAAAGAGACAAGCCGATATTAATAAACACGGAAAAAAGTCCGATATAAAACGGCGTCCGGCTGTCGTGGCGCGCGTAAAACACCCGGATTAAAAGCGGAATCAGCGCCTGGGCCCATAAACCAATGGTAAAGAAGGCCAGCGTATCAATAGTCATGATCGTATCTTCCCAATCAAAATGCCCGGAGCCTAAAATTACGCGGACAATTTGCGCGCGCAGGGCTAAAAGCAAGACGGTTGAAGGGATAATAAAAAACAAAATTTGCCTAAGCGCTGAAGAAAAGCTGGCCTTTAATTTTTCCCGGTCAAAGGCGTTTAGGGCCAGGGTCGGAAAAGCGGCGACCGCGTAAGAGATGCCGAAAATTCCAATAGGAAAAGACTGCAAATTATTAGCCAGGTTGAATACCGAAAGCGAGCCGCTTTTTAAGGTTGAGGCGATTATGGTCAAAACGACTAAATTTATCTGGGCAATCGCCAAAGACATGGTTCTTGGGCCCATCATGCGGATAATTTTTTTAAACCCCGCGTCCTTCCAGTCGAGCAGACGCTGATAACGATAACCCAGGTTAAAGACCGACGGCAGCTGGACCAGCATATGCATAAGCGCCCCCAAAACTACGCCTATAGCCAGGCCGTAAACTCCGAATCGCGGAGTCAAAAATAACGCGCCTAAAATAATTCCGACATTGTAAAAAATCGGCGCCAGCGAATATACGAAGAAGCGCTTGAACGATTGGAGAATCCCGCCCAAGACGCTGGAGATCCCTAAAAAAAGCGGGGACAAGAACATAATTTGGGTCAAGCCGACGGTAAGCTTTAATTTTTCCTGGCTAAATCCGGGGGTAATAACTTTCATGATCCAAGGCGCGGCGATTATTCCTATCGCCGTTAAAGCCAGCAAGCTTAATACAATAAAATTTAAAATATTATTGGAAAGCTCCCAGGCCTCCTTGTATTTTTTATACCGGTCATTTTCTTCTTTGGCTTTCTTTTTTATAAGTCCGGTGAAGACAGGGATGAATCCGGCTGACAGTGCGCCTAAAACAAGCAGGTTAAATATCAGGTCGGGAATCCGAAAGGCGGCATAGTAAATATCCAGGGTATCGCCGGCGCCGAATTCTCCGGCCAAAATCCGGTCGCGGAAAATTCCCAAAAGCCGGCTTACCAAAGAAAAAAAAGCGACCAGGGCGGCGGCCATGGCGATTGAATCTATTTTTCCGTTAATAATTTTTTGGATGCGCCTCATGGAATAATGCTATAAAACCGGCAAATTTAAAATGGCCGGATTTTTCACCTCGCTTTATTTAGCCGGCCGCCTGGGTTTAGGCCTTATACTCTATTATTATATACGAGATTGGAAAAAATATCATCCATTTTCGAGGCAATTATATCCCAATCATATTTTTCTCTGACCAATTTTTTACCGTTTGCGGCCAGCTTTTGCTTTAAAGTTTCATCATTTAAGATCCTAACCAGGCTTTCCTTAATGCTTTGAGGATCGCCAGGACGGCAAAAAACTCCGGTTTCGCCGTCTTTTAAGAAATCCACTATTCCTCCGACCGGAGTGGCGACGACCGGCAAACCGGCGGCCATAGCCTCCAAAAATACATTTCCCAGCCCTTCTGTGAGCGAAGGCCTGATGAAAATATCGCTTATCCAGAGATATTTCGGCACTTCATCATTAGGGACCTTGCCGATAAAAATTACTTTGTTTTCTAATCCGGATTCGCGCACCATCGATTTTAAGATCTTTTCCAGTTCGCCGGTTCCGATGATTAACAGTTTAAAGCTAGAGTTTTCCCCGGCCTCCGAATCCGCTAACAATTTGATTCCCCTGATCAAGTCCTCCAAGCCGTTTTTTTTAACCAGCCGGGATACGGTGGTTATAATTTTTTCATCTTTCAATATTCCCAGCGAGGCTTTCAGATTATATATAATTTCCAATTCTTCTGAAAGGGGCGGCGGATTTTTCCTTTCGAATTTATTAATATCTACCCCATTCGGGACGATTTTTATATCGCATCCCGCGCCGCTGTTTTTTGCCCGCTTCCCCAGGTCGTTGGATATCGCTGTTATAGAGTCTGCCTTTTTAATTACTAGCCGGTGAAAAGGCTGTACAAAAATTTTGAACAGTGTATCGCTTCCCAAAGAGTAGCGCCTTAAGTGCTCTTCAGAATCCCCTTCCTGCATATTTAGAAGCATTATCTTTTTGGGAAAAATCAGCTTAAAAAAAGAAGCGGTAATTCCGCCCTGGCTAGCCATAACCGCCCAAATGATTTCGTAGCTATTTTTGCGGTTTAGTCTTACTGCTTTGATAAGTCCTAAAAAAGGCAGAAGAAATTTATCGAACCGATTGCCAAAACCTACCCGGAAAACGCTAACATTTTCTATCCTTTCCCGGCGCCGGCATTTTCTATCCAGCCGGGAGGTTATGAGGTCAAACCCATACTTAGGCTGGCCGTTTTTAACTTTAGCCGCGAGATGATTAGTAATTTCCCTTACCGCTAATTCCGCCCCTCCAATAAACGGCAAATAGGCAGTGGAAAAAATTAATATTCTCATGGTTTATTTTTTTACTATCGGCTTAAAATATTCGATAGTCTTTATGAGGCCTTGTTCTAAAGCGACTTTGGGCTCCCAGCCGAGCTCTTTTTTTGCGAGGCTGATGTCGGGTTGCCTTTGCTTCGGGTCGTCTTCGGGCAATTCCTTGTAGATGATTTTGCTTTTTCCGCCTGTTAATCTTATAACTTCTTCCGCCAGCTTTTTTATTGAAAATTCGCCAGGATTACCGATATTTACCGGCCCAATCAAACCTTTTTTGTTATTCATCATCTTGATTATTCCGTCAATTAAATCGTCCACGTACTGGAAAGAACGGGTTTGAGAGCCATCGCCATAAACCGTCAAATCTTCACCGCGCAAAGCCTGGACAATAAAATTGGAAACTACCCGCCCGTCATTCGGGTGCATATTCGGCCCGTAAGTGTTAAAAATCCTTACGACCCGAATATCCAGCTTGTGCTGGCGCCAGTAATCGAAAAACAAAGTTTCGGCGCAGCGCTTGCCTTCATCGTAGCAGGAGCGGGGCCCGACCGGGTTGACGTTCCCCCAATAGGCTTCGGTTTGGGGGTGGACAATCGGATCGCCGTAAACTTCCGAGGTTGAGGCCTGAAGGATCTTCGCGGAGAGCCTTTTAGCCAGGCCGAGCATATTAATTGAGCCGTGGACTGACGTCTTGGTTGTTTGGACGGGATCGAGCTGGTATTGGACCGGCGAAGCCGGGCAGGCCAGATTATAGATTTCGTCCACCTCCAGGTACAAGGGAAAAGTAATGTCATGCCTTACCAGCTCAAAATATTTATTATCCATTAAGTCGGCAATATTTTCCTTGCAGCCGGTATAAAAATTATCAACGCAGATTACTTCATTCCCGTCTTGAAGCAGCCGGCGGCATAAATGCGAACCGATAAACCCTGCTCCTCCAGTGACTAAAATGCGTTTCATAATGCTTAACTTTATAACTTCAACTCTGCCACAGGCAGATTTTTTATTTATCTAAATCCCCATCTCTTTCTTATAAATCTCCAGCCACTCGGGCAAATCCATAGTCGGTTCCCATCCCAAAAGTTTTTTAGCTTTAGTGTTGGAGCATAAATTTCTAACCGGTTCTATCCTTTCCGGGAGATTGATTGTCGGGCCCCCGAACATCTTGGCAATGTCATTTACGTTATACTCTGTGCTTTGTCCGGTGTTCATGGCTTGCCCGTCGCAGATATCGCTTTCGGCAGCCAGCAAGTTGCCTCTGACTATGTCTTTAACATAAGTATAAGTTCTGAAGTGCGTTCCGTCGCCGGCGACGGTCATCGCTTCCCCCTTCTGACGCTGCTGGCCGAAAATACTAATCACGGAAGCGTAAGCCCCTTCAGTAGCCATGCGCGGACCGTATACGTTAAAATACCTCAAACATACTGTCGGCAATTTATACACAAAGCTAAACAAACGGCAATATTCTTCACCGATCCATTTTTGGAGCGCGTAAGGCGATATGGGGATAGCCGGCATATCTTCGGTTAAAGGCATTTTTTCCTGGTCTCCGTATATGGAAGACGAAGATGCGTAAACCACCTTTTTCACTCCCGCCTGCCTAGCCGCCTCCAAGACGTTAACCACGGCATTGACGTTGTAATCATGGTATTTTAGCGGCTCTTCAATTGATGGCTGAACTCTCGCTAACGCCGCTTCATGAAAAACATAATCGACTCCATGAAACAGAGGTTTTATTTTCTCATAATCCCTTAAATCCAATTCGAAAAACTCGGCTTTGGAATTAATATTCTCTTTTTTGCCGGTAGCCAAATTATCAACTACAATTACCTCGTCCCCCCGATCGATTAAAGCGTCGACTAAGTTAGATCCGATAAATCCGGCGCCGCCGGTAACTAAACATTTTGCCATATTATTAATCTTAATTATGCAGTTTTTATGTCCGCTTATTTCTTATTTACCGCGTCTTCTCCGTATACTCCTTTTACCAAGTCTAAATCTTTGCAGGTTTTGATAAGTAAATCCAAATTTTTTTCTTCCAGGCTTTTAATAACTTCCATCCCAAGCGGATCGCCCACCATCTTAGAGTACATTTCCCGGAAAGCGGCAAAATCTTTAATAAAGCAGTGGCCGCCGGCTCCGCGTCCGGCTTTATGGACCGGCACCATATGCACGTCGTTATAAGCCAGTCCCGGCCGGGCTTCACCGCCTGATTCCCCGCTTTTATGGATTGGATTCAAATGGTTAGAACCGATGCGCGGATCCGCCGCCATCGCGTCCCTTACCGCTTCCCAGCGGCAACCCAGCTTTTCGGCTAAATCGTAAAGCAGGTTGATATAAATCACCTTAAAATAAAACCAGCAATTGCCTCCGTACTTTATAAGCTCGGCTTCTTTGGCCGTGCAAACCAACTCGTAAGGGGCTTTAGGCAGGACGGCCAAAGCTTCTTTGGCTTTTTCTGTATATTCGTCATTTTGGACCGGCGAACCGATAATATTCCTGAACGGATGGGCGGCGTCGTAGGCGGCCGTGGACTCGGTTAAAAATTCCGGCGAATGAAAAATGAACTTGCCCGGATTTTCTTCCTGGATAGATTCGGTCGTCCCGGGTAAAAGGGTAGATTTTATCACTACCGACTTCCCTTCACCCGCCAGCTTAACCACACTCCTTAAGATACTTGAATCAAAGCCTTGGGGCGTAGTCGGGGTCGGGACGGCAATGAAAACGATATCGCAATCTTTGATCTTTTCCTTGTTTTGGACATAAGGTTCTTCCATAGCGTAGCGCACGACTTGAAAACCGCGCTTTTCAAAATCATCGGCATAATTCTTGCCGATCCACCCTTGTCCGATAAATCCGATTAGTTTTCCCATATTTTTACTTTGTTAAATAAGCTTGGACAATATATGCGATTCCATTATGATTTTTAGCGCAAATTATCCGTTAAAAATAGCCGCTGTTTGACCCGCCCTTCAGGGCGGGGAGTTCGGCTATTTTAGGATAATTTGCGCGTGACAAAGGCAAAAATCATCCATGGATGAGCGTATATTGTCCAAGCTGATAAAATTGCAATTTTAAACACTATACCTTATTATTAAATAAAGTATGGCAAAAGTCAAAAAATCCGCCTCCCCGGCGGGTAAAATCCTCTACCTTATTACCCAATCCGAGCTGGGCGGCGCGCAAAGCTATATTTTTGATTTGGCTAAAAACCTTAAGGAAGAGTACGAAATTAGCGTGGCTTTTGGCCTGTCCCGCAATCGGCGGGGCGAGCCGGGCGAGGCTGGGGAGCTGGCTAAAGCCTTAAAAAGCGAAGAAATTAGCGCTTTTTTCCTACCCCATCTTAAGCGCCGTATTTGCCCTCGAAATGACCTTTGGGCCTACTTTGAAATCAAGGCTTTAATCAAAAAATTAGAGCCGGATATAATCCATTTGAATAGCTCTAAGATCTCCATTCTTGGCTCTTTAGCGGCAAGGGCAGTAAAATCCAAAAAGACCCAGATAATCTATACTGCCCACGGCTGGGTCTTTAACGAGCCTATGTCGGGGATTAAAAAAGCCTTTTACAAATGGGCGGAAAAATTTACGGCCCGTTATAAAGATAAAATAATCTGCGTTTCCGAATTCGACCGGCAAGCCGCGCTAAAGGAAGAAATCGCTCCAGCGGAAAAGCTAGTCACTATCCATAACGGCATCGGCGAAATTAATTTCTTAACTAAAGAAGATGCCCGCCAAAAATTAAATCTTCCGCCAGACAGCTTGGTAATCGGCTCCATCGGTAATTTATATAAGACTAAAGGCTTTGAATATTTTATTGAAGCGGCCGCGAGTCTATTAAAAAGCCAGCTCTCCGGCCAAACCAAAGCCCAGGCTGGACAGACTGCGCGTTCTCCGCTCGCCTTTATCATCATCGGCGAAGGCGGAGAAAGAAAAAATCTTGAGGCTTTGATAAATAAACATCATCTGGAAAAACAGTTTATTCTGGCTGGCCGCATTTCGGACGCCTCGCGCCTTTTAAAAGCTTTTGATGTTTATGTTTCTTCTTCAGTTAAAGAAGGCTTGTCTTACACCTTGATCGAAGCAGTTCAGGCAGGACTGCCTATAGTCGCTACCGAGGTCGGCGGCAATCCGGAGGTTTTAGCCGGTTATAGCGCTGACCTTGTTGAACCCGGCGATTCTCAAGCCCTCGCCGAAAAAATCAGCCGCCATCTTGGGCGTCCTTTTCCAATAAAAAAAATACCCCAAGGTTTTACTCTTCGGGAAATGCTTGAGAAGACAAAAAAAATCTACGCTTCATCCTTTTAAATACTTTTTTCCTTTGAGCTTGTCAGGAAAATACTCCTGCTCTTCTTTGTAATCGAATTTAGGCGAATATTTATAGTCTTTGCCGTACCCCAAGTCTTTCATCAGTTTAGTCGGGGCGTTTCGGATATGCAAAGGCGTAGGCAGGTTGCCATGCTCATGCACGTCGCTAGTAGCCTGGCCATAAGCAATATAGAGTTCGTTCGATTTCTTGCACTTAGCCAGGTAAACCACTACCTGCGCTAGAACCACGCCGCATTCCGGCATGCCGATAAAATGGCAAGCCTGGTAAGCCGCTACCGCTTGTTCTAAAGCCCGGGAATTGGCGAGGCCAATGTCTTCCGAAGCGAAACGCACCAGGCGCCGGGCGATATACAAGGGATCTTCTCCGCCTTCCAGCATCCGCGCGAGATAATACAATCCAGCATCCGCGTCTGATCCGCGCAGGGACTTATGGAGAGCCGAAATAATATTATAGTGCTCTTCCCCGTCTTTGTCGTAAAGAAGATGGGATTTTTGAAAAGCTTCTTCAATTTCTTTTTCGCAAATTTCGTTAGTGATATTGCTCGCGTATTCCAAAACATTTAATGCCGTACGCGCGTCGCCGTTCGACATCTTGGCGATCATTTTAATATTATCATCGCTTATTTTTATCTTTTTTGCTCCCAGCCCGCGTTCAGTATCAGCCAAGGCCCGCTTAATAATTACTTCCAGTTCAGATTCACTTAATTGCTCTAAAACAAAAACCCGGCATCTTGATAATAACGCCGGTCTGACTTCAAAACTCGGGTTTTCAGTTGTAGTGCCGATAAAGACGATCGTGCCATTTTCCACGTGGGGTAAAAGCGCGTCCTGTTGGGCTTTATTCCAGCGGTGAATTTCGTCGATAAACAGGATGGTTTTTTTGTCGTATAGCAAATTCTCCCGGGCCCGGTCGATAATCTTTCTTAAGTCCCTCACGCCGCTCGTTACGGCCGAAAACTGGATAAATTCGGCTTTTAAATATCCGGCAATCAGACGGGCTAAAGTCGTTTTTCCCGAACCCGGCGGCCCCCACAAAATCATGGACGGCACCTCGCCGGCTTCAATGGCGCGCCGAAGCATAGCTTCCTTGCCGGCCACTTTGACCTGTCCCACCATTTCTTCCAAATCGACCGGCCGCATCCGGTCGGCTAAGGGTGAAATATTCGTACGATTTGTTTCTTTTCTCGTTTCCATGCCCCCATAGTAGCAAAATTCAAATTTAAATTCAATTAGGAATTATTCAAGCTTCAGCCTGCAAGACCCGCCCTTGACGTCGATGCCGCACAAAGGCATATAGGGAGAGGCGAGAAGCATGCATATTTTTTGACCTGTACTCCCCTCGCATACACCCTTTTTCTTGACTGAAAATATTTTGACGCATTTATTTTTGCCGTCAGTATCATAGATGAAGAATTCATTATTGTTTTTCGATATTTTTTTGCCGACTCGCAGAGTTGTCAAAACATACGCATTGCCGGTACAGTTATTTGTTTCATAATTCAAAGCTATCTCTGGCGCGCTTGCAATATGCGCGCTAGCGCAATCAAAACTGTTAAGCATTCTTATAAAACCATCTTTATCAAAGTAGATCATGCCCTCGCAGGTGCTTTTTTCCGGCAAACTTAAATAAGTGCCCAACCGAAGAGATAAGTCGTTACTATAAACGCCGATAGACTGATAAGGATGGACTCCATCATATTGCGATTGATCAGCCCTTGCCCCCTTCCAAACTCTTTGTTGCACTAATAAACCGCCAGCAAGAATTAGTAATATTATTAAGAAAAAAAATTTAAGATTAAAATTTTTTTTGAGCATAATTTAACGCTTATATTAATTAATATTTAAACCCATTAAATTCTTATGAGTAATTAGCTTCTTAATTTCGCCTCCTATTAAATTCATTAAGAATATAATCCGCGTCAGCGGGTTCGAATTCGGGCCAGTTCTTTTTTAAAAACAGTATCTCGGAATTAGCGCCTTCCCAAAGCAGAAACCCGGAAACTTTTTCTACGCCTGAAGTACGGACAACTATATCCGGATCCGGGAGCTCTCCATTATACAAATATTTCTTTATTATCCCTTCGTGCACCTGGTCTTCCAAAACATTGTTTTTAATCATTTTTTTTATAGCGTCAACCAGCTCTGCCCGGCCGCCGTAATTTAGGCAAATGTTGATAGTCCCGGCTTTGCCGTCTTTAGTCTTGTCGGCCGCAACTTGCACCGCTTGCGGTAAATCTCCGGGCAGTTCGCCGACCCGCCCGCTAAAGATAAGGCGATATTCCTTTTCCACCGCCTGCTCGGCTTCTTTTTCTATGGCCTGCCGCAAAATTTTCATCAGACAATTTACCTCTTCGGCCGGACGGTCCCAGCTCTCGGCGGAAAAAGCGAAAAACGAAAGCGCCTTTACTCCCCGCGAAAAAAACCATTGGGAAGACAAGCCCATTTTTTCATAGCATTTGATATGCCCTTCCTGGTATGGCAAATTCCGTTCGGCCGCCCAGCGCCGGTTTCCGTCCATGATTATTCCGATATGGTTGGGGATATTTTTTTCCATATATGCCAGCTGGCGATTAGCGGCCAGCCTCGCTGATTTTTAATGCCCGTCTTTTAGGCCGCCCTTGAAACTTTTAATAACTTTATCTTCTCGCCGGCTCCGCTTATAATCTTGACGTTTACGGCTAAAAATTCTTTTCTTAAATATTTCACCAGTGCTTCGTTTGCCCGGCCTTTTACCGGCTGGGCGGCCACGTCAATCTTTATTGTTTTTCCTTCTTCGCCTTCCAAAACTTCGCGGACCGCGGTTTTCCCGGCTCCGGTTCTCACTTTTACCCTTAAGTATACTTCTCCTTTTTCCTTAAATTGTTTCTTAAATGGCTCTAGCATTATTTTATTCCGATATAGGCAATCATCGCTTTTAAAGGCTTCGCTTTTTCGCGGCGAAAAGAAAAATATTTACTATCCAGGCAATGGGTGCATTTGCCGCTTATCCTGATATTCTTTTCCGGAACGCCCGCGGTTTTTAGCTGGGTTTTTAAAACTGCCGGCATGTCTAAAAAATATTTGCCGCCGCGCCTTATAACCCCGCTGCCGTAATGTTTAAATTCTTCCATTAAATCTTCCTTAATTTCAAAGTGGCAATTTTTCAGATGCGGTCCGACAAAGAAATATAAATCCTTTTCCCGGGAGCCGAATTCTTCCTTTATCCTTTTTACGGCTTCTTTGCCGATTCCCCTGGCGAGGCCGCGCCAGCCTGCATGGACGATGCCGGCCGCTTTCTTTTCCGGATCAAAGATAAAAATTGCCATGCAGTCCGCTATGGTAACGCTTAATATTGCCTTATCGCGGGTCAACAGCCCGTCAACATTATCAATCATACGGCCGCCTTCCAATACTGATACCCGGCTGATATTTATTCCGTGGGTATTTTCCGCCGAGATTACCCGGGAATTTTCAATTTGGCGGAGCCTGAAAAAATTCTCCCGGTTTAAAATATTTTCTTCCGGCTCCTGATCCTTAAAAAGCTTCATTGACCCGTCTTTTTTCTCCGAGACGCCCCAAATTATATTTGAAAAATTAAAAAGCATAGTCGCTGGCTACTCTTCTTTGAAAACAATGGCGTTGGGGACATTCCGGCCCGGTCCGACAATGTATTCATCATTATACCATAAGGCAGTAGAACCGCCTCCGTCAAGGTTTAAGGCGTATTCCAGGCCAAGAGACTGCATCACCTCGGCGGCTTCCGGAAAGGTGGAATTATAGACGACTGCCAGATAAATTTTATTTTCTTTATAACCCAGAGCGTTATGGACCGAACGCTGGGTCAGCTGCTTTTTGTCCAGCTCCCATTCAATTAGATAATTCATGTAGTCCTGAATCATCCTCGGCTTGTTGCCGATGGCCGCCTGCAATTTTACTCCGTAGTTTTTTTCGAAGCCAGCGACGCTCCCAAATTCCCGGCTGTCTTTAAAATAATAGAATTTGTTGTTCTGGTCAAAGACGAACATCGGCCCGGTCGTCCAGTATTTCAGCTGGTCCTCGTTAATCATGACTCCGAGCCGCGTATTGAAAGTCGGGTAAAAAGTGGAATTATATCCGCATCCGCCGGAATCGCAAAAGTATGATCCGTTTATTCCGGCAAAGGCGCTGGACGAGAGCGCGTATTTAGCCAATGATTTTACCGGGCAATTGGTTTTGCAGTTGGCTTCGTTGGCCGTATCAGTAATTATTTTTAATTTAGGATTGGTTAAATCTATGGTAATAAGGTCCAGCGTAAATATCTTACTGCCAGCCGTCACTTTTTTATGCTCGTATTGGCTGTAATTATTTATCGATTCAGCTGTGCCCGGCTTGTGGATCTTCGCCAAATTTTCACTGGTTATTCCCAAAGAAAGCTCGCGCATAATCCGGAAAGCGTCTGTCGGCCGGCCTAAATAATATTTTTTCAGATCTGTCGGGTTGATATACCAGGCCTCTCCATTTCCTTCTACTTGAAGTAAAATTTTTCCCGCAAGGCTCTGGGTTAGCTGGCGGTCATAACTTTTTGCCGGATCGTTTGTTTGCGCCGAAGCTGGCGCAG
Source organism: Patescibacteria group bacterium (assembly GCA_041661505.1). Lineage (NCBI taxonomy): Bacteria > Patescibacteria group bacterium. Next base: position 49,260 of record JBAZUF010000005.1, read on the forward strand.
AGGCTAATGGCTCGACCGGGCTTGCACTTACAGCCGTTTTGGGAGTCGAGGTAGCCGCTTCTTTTACTCCGGCCACCTTCTTTTCTCCGGGTATGAAAATATTTTTATCCCTTTCCGAAGGTTCAATTTTCGCCAGGCGTTCATTGGTTATTCCCAAAGAAAGCTCGCGCATAATCCGGAAGGCGTCTGTCGGCCGGCCTAAATAATATCTGTTATTGTTGCATGGATTTACGTACCAGGCTTCCCCGTTTTTCTCCACGTTCAAAAGAATCCGTCCGGACAATTCTTTTCCCAGCGGCCCCGCGTTTAATTTAAGCGGGAGTATCAAAAGCGCCGCGGATAAAAATAACCAAAAGCATTTCATAATTCTATCGCACTTTATAATTCAAATTAATTTCAATTATAATTTCCTGGGTGCCGGACGGTACTGACGGTGCGGAAACTTCGCCGCCGCCCATTCCGCCTTTCCCATAATCCTGACTGGCATACTGGCTTGTGTTAGGCGCCTGTATGATATTTTCCCACCAGCCGATTACCTTGCCCAGCCTTACTCCGGCCGCTTCCGCGATACTGCCAGCCTTGGCGCGGGCATCCGCAATAGCTATAATCCTGGCTTCCTGCTTCAAATCCTCCAGCCTTGAAGAGTCAAAACTTATCCCGGCTACCTGATTTGCTCCGGCTTTGGAAGCTTCGGAAATTGCTTTGGAAACCTGATCCGATCCGGATTTGAAATTTTTCACCTTAATTACTAACTGCTGGTTAGCACTATAGCCGGTAACCGTCGAAATGCCGTTGACTGTATCATACTGGGGATTTAATGAATAATTCTGGGTCTGGATATCTTCGGCTTTGACGCCGGCTTTCTTGACGGCTTCAATAATCTTATTAATTGATCCGTTCAGCTGATTTAAAGCGTCTTCGGCCTTTTTTACCTTATCAACCTGGACGCCCAAAGTAATATTCGCGATGTCCGGCTGGTAGTAAACTTTCCCTTGGCCGATCACCGCTACCTGGTTTTGGTCCGGATTCGTAATATAGTCGCGTAAAATCGATACAACCACGATTGCGCCCACCACCAATACCCCTAAAAGGACTAGGGGGCGTTTTGATTTTAACCAGCTTTCGCTTGATGAGTTAAGCATAAATTTTTGGCGCATCAGATTATGCCCAATGCGCGATGAAGAATAAATTCGTATCTAAATCATATAAAAATAGCCCGCACTTGGCAAGGCTATTTTTAAGCGCTTTCTTATATCAAATTTTTTCAAACCAATCTTCAGGGCCGTTTTCTTCGCCTCCACCTCTTAATCCTGCCGCTATTTTTATTCGTACTCTGTCGTTTTGCCGTCGAAATGCTCGTCGTCAGCCATAGCTTCTCCTTTTGTCACGTGCATCACCTTATCGCGGTGCTCGGGAGGAGAATAAACCGTATAAAGCTTCATTGGCTTATCGTTTGAGGTATTTAAAATATTATGCTTTACTCCGGCCGGAACGACAATCGCCGAACCGTCTTCAATCGGGTATTCGGCGTCGTTTAAAATTGCTTTGCCAATACCGGATTCGACCCGTAAAAATTGATCAAGATGATGGACTTCTTCGCCGATATCCTGGCCTGGATCCAAGCTCATCAATACCAGCTGGGAATTTTTCGCGGTATAGAGTACTTGGCGAAAATTCTCATTTTTTAAAGTTAGTTTCTCGATGTTGGAAACATAGCCTTTCATAAATTTTTGCTTTAAGTAAGATTTAAATATTAAACCAAATTAATTTTGCCATCTCTTTATTAATAATTCATTAAGGTTATTATATCAAAGCTTTTGTTTGTTCCACAGCTCGTAAAACCGGAGGAGTGACGCGAAAAAAACCGCCAGCGGTAAGGCTTTAAGTAGCTGCCGATATCGCGGATAAGCTGCCAGTTTGAGTAGCTTAACAGCTTTTCAGAATCAATTTTCTCCCCTTTCATTTCCATGGCTTATTGATATTTATTTTTTAGTTTGCCGTTGCCGCCCCAGATTTCTTATTAATTCCTAATAAAATTACCCCGGCGCACATTGGAATGATTGATAATAACTGAAAACCGGTAGGAGCATCATGAAGAATCAGCCAGACGAAAAACAGGGTCAGAAGAGGCGAAGTGCTGGATAAGGCCGTTGCTTTAGTTACGCTAATACGGTGGATTCCTTCAATCCATAAAATCTTTGAAAAGCCGAGAAGAATAAACCCATTTAACAATAAATAAAATATGACGCTCTTTATGCCGGATGAATAAAAATTGGAGTTAAAAAAAACGGCTAAAGTTAAAATAATAGGAAAACTAACCATAGCCCGGATAAAAAGAATTGATTGGCTGCTAACGCTCTTCCTGGCTCTCTGCTGGAAAAAATTCCCTAGCGGCGCTATAAAGGCGGCGATTAAAACCAGAAAATCACCGATTTGCGGCTTATGAAAATTTGGATATAAAACAATCAAGGCTCCAGCCAAAACCAAGAAAGCGCCGAAAATATGCGTCCTGGGAATATAATGCTTGTGCCATAAATGGAAAAAAACAAAACTAAAAAATACTTCAGTCAAAGCGATAATGGCCGCGTTGCCTGGAGTAGTGTAGCGGAGGCCGAAATAATAAAAAAGATAATAAACCACCCCCAAGATTATTGAGGCCCATAAGATATCGCCGAACGCTTCCCGTCTTTTTAATTCCGGCCATCTCCTTTTAAGAGTTAAAGCCAAAGCGAAAAAAACCGCGGAGAAGAAAGTACTAATACCTAACGACACCAGCGGAGGAATTGCTCTTAAGGATAACGCGGTGATGATAGGAAAAAAACTCCAGAGCATGGTGCCGGACAATATTGACGCTTCCCCTTGTCTTTCTTTACTGATAGCCATATCTATTATTATATTTCAATATTATAACTAAAACATTAAAAAAGCCAACAATAAAAATACGCCCATGCCGGGGCGTATGATTTTAGCCTTACTGGCTTTATTTAAATTTTTAGACCTGAATCTTAGAAAAGAAATAACTGCCTAAGAGAAGAAAAAACATAGTTACTAGCGACAATACGGTTAAATCTAAAGCCAGGCTGAAATGCGAAGTGCCGATTAAAAAGCCGCGCAGGGCGTCGATGCCGTAAGTTAAGGGATCAAGCTTAGCGACAATATCAATGGCTTTAGGCAGGCCTTGCAAGGGAAACAGGGCGCCGGACAAGAAGAATAAAGGCATAACCAGGAAGTTAATAATCAGCTGGAAGCCCTGCATGTCTTCCAGAAACGACGCGATAGCCGTTCCCAGGGCAGTAAAAAGTAAAGCCACGAGCGCCATAACAAGTATTGCCATAGGCACCAAGCTCCAGCTAACCGGCCGGAAGCCAGCCAGCATGGAAATTAAAAACACTATAATCCCCTGAATAGTTGCCACTGTGGCTCCGCCTAAAGTCCGTCCGATCATAATATTGACCCGCGGCATAGGCGCGACTAAAGTTTCTTTTAAAAAACCAAACTGCCGGTCCCAGATAATTTCCATTCCGGAAAAAATCGAAGTGAAAATTATCGACATGCCGATAATTCCGGGCGCTAAAAATTCAATATAGTTCCCGGCTCCGGCCTTTTGAAATACCGCCCCAAAGCCATAGCCCAAAGCCAAAAGAAAAAGCAGAGGCTGGGCTAAGGAGCCGATAATCCGCGACTTTGACCGCGTATATCTTTTAATTTGGCGTAACCAGAGTATGTATATTTTTTTCATATCTAATATTTATCTAAGTAAATCCAATATCTTCTGAAGGGGTTCTTTTGGCTAAAATTGCTTGGTTCGCCCGGGGCGAAATTTTGGCCAAAAGCAGAGTAAAAATTTTCGCTGGAAAAATTTTTATGTCCCTGAAGAAGATATTGGATTTCCTTATCGCTTTCTCGTCCACATGCGCCTCCCCATCCTCAATTTATCCATAGAGGTGCTTTCTTCTTCGCGGATTATTTTCCCGGTCAAAGCTAAAAATGCCTCTTCCAAAGATTCGGTCTTGGTTTGTTTCTTTAAATCATCAGCCGTTCCAGTGGCGATAATTTTCCCGTGGTCGATAATCGCGATCCGCTCCGCCATCTTTTCCGCTTCTTCCATGTAGTGGGTAGTAAAAAACACGGTGGTTTTCTCTTTTTTATTCAGTTCTTTCAGATAGTTCCACATGTGATTCCGGGTTTGCGGATCCAGGCCTAAGGTCGGCTCGTCTAAAAATATAATTTTCGGGTGGTGCAGAAGCCCGCGGGCGATTTCCAGGCGCCTTTTCATTCCGCCGGAGAACTCCTTAACAAAACTGTTGCGCCGATCGTCCAGTTCTACGAATTTCAAAAGCTCGTCAATTTTTTTCCGCCTTTCAATCTTCGGCACGTCGTAAAGAATTCCGTGGAATTCAAGATTTTCAAAAGCCGTCAGCTCGTCGTCCAGGCTTGGGTCCTGAAAAATAATACCAATATTCCTTCGGACATTACTTGAGTCCTTGGCCACGTTAAATCCCGCCACATCCATTTCCCCTTTAGTGGGATTTAAAAGCGTCGTAAGCATCTTGATGGTCGTTGATTTGCCGGCGCCGTTCGGGCCTAAAAAGGCGAACACTTCCCCCTCTTTGACTGAAAAGGAAATATTATCGACAGCCGTAAAATCGTCAAATTTTTTGGTTAAATTTTCTACTTTTATCATAATATTAGTGTATAAAAAAACACCCTGAAACCGGATTGAATAATCCTATTATAACTTATACGCATAATAATGCAAAAGCTTTAAGCTGCCATTAAGGCAAGCGGCTCTTAACTTGAACTTAACATCATTGTAAGAAAATGGTATTAACAGCATCTATATAATAAACCCAGCATTAACTTATTAATTAATCACTATGAACAACAAAATTTTAATTTCCGCGGTTATTATCGTGATAATTATTGTTGGCGGGCTGGCCTATATCTATAGCCAGCCGACAAATGACGCCGCGAATAACCCGCCCTCTAATTCGACGGATAACACCGGTGGAAATGTCCAAAAAGTAACAGTGTCAGGAACTGACTTTAGATTCTCGCCCAGTGAAATCAGGGTTAAGAACGGCCAGCAGGTAAAGATAACCTTTACCAACAACGGACAATTTCCGCACGACTGGAAAGTTGATGAGTTCAGCGCAGTTACCCCGACGGCCCAGCCGGGAGAAACAACGGAAGTAACTTTCACGCCTAACCAAACCGGAACCTTCCAGTATTATTGCGCCGTTCCCGGCCATAAAGATAGGGGCATGGTCGGAAATTTTATAGTAGAATAATTATTTAGCCGGATTATCTTGCGTTGGCGCGGGGTTGCCCTGGACTTCGACTGAGCCTGTTGCCGCGTTTTCCGGGCGGATTTGCACTAGCTGGGCGATAATACTGCCGTCCGAGTTGGCGGTTCCCGTAATCATCACATTTTTTCCGACGGCCATGTCATCTTTAGTGCCGTCAACTGATTTGGAAACCGTAGTAGTGTCGGAATAATAGATTGTTTTTGATCCCGTAGCGTTGGATGACCCATTTGCACCGCTGTTCGCGTTTCCGCCATTGCCGCCTAACTGGATAGTAATACTCTTATCATCTTTTTTTATAATCTCGCCGGCCACAAATCCGCCGCTATTTCTCATAATCCGGTTGGCGCCGCCAGTCCCCGAGCCAGAACCGGCGCCTTGGCCAAACGTGGCAAAACCGCCGCCATTCCTTTGAAAATTGGCAAACGGGCTTTTACTGGCCTGGTATTTCATTCCGCCGTAAAAACCTGCACCGGCAAACACTATTGCCGCGACAATAGTGATAATAATTGATTTTTTGTCCATAGAATTTATATTTCTAATTATATTATGAGTGAAGCATTGAAAAATTATGGTTTGTAACGGCGTAAAAATTTTGCTACAAAATTTTACTGTTTGACCCCGCATTTGCGGGGGAGTTTAAAATTTTGTTAAAAATTTTTGCGCTGTTTCCTTAATTTTTCACCTGCAAACGAATAATATAATTAGAAATTTAGCTTAACATATTAATTACACTCTTACTCATATCTCAAGGCCTCAATCGGATTCAGTTTGGCGGCGCGCCGGGCCGGATAATAGCCGAAAATAATCCCGATGGCAGCCGAAACGCCGAAAGCCAAAAGAACGGAAGACAGAGAAATCGACGTGGCGATGCTCGCGAATTTAGAAACGATCGCGGCTAAAAGCCAGCCTAAAATAATCCCAAAAGCCCCGCCGATAAAAGTAAGCATAATAGCTTCGGCTAAAAATTGATTGGAAATATCGTTCCTTTTGGCGCCAATGGCTTTGCGCAGTCCTATTTCCCGGGTTCGCTCGGTAACGTTAGTAAGCATCATGTTCATAATGCCGATTCCGCCCACAATCAAGGAAATTCCGGCAATAGCGGCTAAAAGCATAGTAAAAGTTCCGGTTACCGAGGATGCCGTTGCCACGATGTCGGCCTGGTTTAAAATCTGGAAATCAGCATTAGCCGCGTTAGATATTTTATGGCGCTGGAGCAAGAGATCATTAACCTGATTTTGCACTGCGGTTAAACCGGACTGATCCTGGGATTGGATATAAATTGTACTAATGTACTCGCTTCCGGATAAATAGCCTTTGGCGGTCGTTAATGGCACAAAAATCATGTCGTCCTGCGAACCGAACCCTGATCCGCCCTTGGACTTAGAAACGCCGATAACTTTAAAATTAACTTGTTTAATGGCAACAGTTTTGCCAAGGGCGTCAGCTCCGGTGCCGAATAAGTCGTCTCTCGCTGTCGGTCCTAAAATCGCCACTTTGCTATTAGACCTTAAGTCAGTTTCGGTAAAAAATTGTCCCTGGTCTATCTCGAGATTCCTGACCGCCGGATATTCAGCTACAGTGCCCACCACCTGGGTATTGGTGTTAGTGCCCTTGGCGGTTATCTGATAGCGGCCAGTCACTTCCGGCTCAACGGCTTTGACGCCGGTAACTTCAGTCTTGATGGCCTCCGCGTCTTCGGTAGTTAGGGTAGTGGCCGAACCCCGGCCGGCCGATACCCCGCCGCCGCCGACAGAACGCTGGAAGCCCGGCATAACGATTAAAAGATTGGAGCCGATGGATTCTATGCTGGCTTCAATCGATTTCTGGGCCCCCTGGCCGATCGCGACCATGGCGATTACCGAACCAATGCCGATAATTATCCCTAAAATCGTTAAGCCTGACCGGGCTTTGTTGGCGCGGATAGCGAAAAATGTCTCCTGGAATAAATCATTTACTAGCATAATTCCTATTGGGCGTTATGAGATTTTTTATCTTCGACGATCACTCCGTCCCGGATGGAAATTATCCGGTTGGCGTGCGCCGCCACTTCCCGCTCATGGGTAATTAAAATAATAGTGTGGCCTTCCCTTTCATTTAGTTCCCGGAAAGTTTTTAATACTATTTCGCCGGTCTTGGTGTCAAGATTTCCGGTCGGCTCATCGGCTAAAATTATGGATGGGTTATTGACTAGCGCTCGGGCAATGGCTACCCTTTGCATTTGCCCGCCGGATAACTGGTTGGTTAAATGCGACCAGCGGTTTTCTTCGAGGCCGGCCGAAAGCAAAGCCTTTTTTGCCATCTCTTCCCTTTTATCGCCGGGCACTTCGGCGTAGACTAATGGCAGTATGACGTTCCGCAGAACGGTTGATCGCGCGAGCAAATTAAACGCTTGGAAAACAAAGCCGATTTTATTTTTCCTAATCTCCGCCAGTTCCTCGTCAGTGAGTTTTGATACATCCTGGCCTTCTAAAAGATATTGGCCGTTGGTTGGGGTATCCAAAGCGCCGATAATATGCATGATTGTGGATTTTCCCGAACCCGAAGGGCCGGTAATGGCAATGAATTCACCTTTGTCAATCTTAAACGACACATCTTTTAATACGTGCGTCTCCACATCGCCGGTATTGTATATTTTATTGATTTTTACGCATTCCAGCATATTAGATCTATTATCTCGTCATCCGAACATTGCTGCCGCCTCCGCCCAATATTCCGAATCCGCTCTGCTGGCCGGAAGTGGTAGTTTTAGCCGCCGTACCGGTAATAGTTTTGGTAATAATTAAATCCCCTTCCGAAAGCCCTTCGGTAATTTCCGTATTAGCATCATTCGATAAGCCGGCCTGAACGTATTTTATTTCCGGCGTGTCGCTTGTTGTAATTCCACTGCTCCCGGAAACTTCTGTCGCACCTTTTAAAATTTCCACGTAGCTTAATCCGTTCGTGTCGGTTTTAATTGCCGTGTTCGGCACTAATAAAGCGTCCAATTTTTGGTCAGTGGTTATGGAGGCCGAAACGCTCATCTCCGGCTTGATCCGCGCGTCCTGGGTATCCAGGGCAATTTGGACTGAATAATTAACCACTCCCGAAGTTACGGTCCCCACCCCGTCAACTTCCACTACGCTTCCGGTAATCTCCAGCCCGTCGATGGCATTAAAGGTTAAGGTAGCTTTTTGGCCAGTCTTAACTTTGGCCGCATCCACCTCGTTTAATGAAACTGTGGCCATTTGCTTATTGGTCACTATAGTCACTAAAGGGGTGGATTGGGATAACGAGGACAGGTCGCCCGGGTTTTGGTAAACCTTGGCCACCACGCCGTCAATCGGCGAAGTAATCGTCGCTTCTTTTAAATTTTCCAAAGCCGTTTGATAGCCGTTTCGCGCCTGGGTAATCTGGATTTTATAGCTCGCGATATCTACCGGCCGGGGAGCGGCCATTTTTAAATCATACGAAGCCTTTTGGCTTTCGTAAGAAAGTTTTTTGGTAGCGACGTCCGCCTGGGCAGACTGGATATTTTTGGCATTGTCTGACTGGGCCTGGGTTAAATTGCTCTTGGCCGTATCCAAAGCGGTTTTAGCGCTACCAACGCTTCCAGACTGGGAAATATCGGAAGATGTCTGGCTTAATTTGGCCGAGGCAATACTTTGCAAGGCTGTCTGGGCGGCGGAAATATTGGATGTAGCGGAGCTCTCCTGCGAAGTGACGGAAGTTTTTAGACTGGTAAGCGTCGCTTCCGGCAGATCGGCGGAAATTACCGAATTTATTAAAACCGTATAAACGTCCTGATCCATTTTTCTGGCATTTTGCAAAACCGCCGTAGAATCGGATAAAAGCGCTTCAATCTGGCTGTCTGTCCAATTGTTGGCGTTAACATTATAATCGGCTTGAAATTTATTGAAAGAATTGCGGGCGGCCTCGTAAGAATTCTGGGCAGTAACCAAGGTTTGGGGATTTACCGCTCCGAGCGAATTTTTATAGGTATTGGAAATATTGTTATAATCATTCATCCCAAGAATGCCGTCCATCAGAACTAAAGATGAACGAACCGCGGAATAAACGGAATTAATCGTGGTTTTCGCGTCGACATAAGCATTATCCAAGTCAGAGTTCTTTGATACGCCGGTTATGCCTTGAGTGGCGACGGCATTATCATAATCCGCCTGCGCTTTAGTTAGGCTCGACTGGGTTTTGGCTAAATTTTGGTCAGCCGTAGTTTTCGCATTAGCTAAATTAGTTTGCGATTGGTCATAAGACAGTTTGGCCGACTGGACGGATTTTAGGGCTACGGCCGCGTCCTGCGAAGTCGGCCCGGCCATTTTAAGATTATAGCTCGCCACCGCGGAATCGTAGGAGGCTTTGGCGTCTTTTAACGACTTCTGCAAGTCCTTGGAATCCAGCGTAGCCAAGACATCGCCAGTCTTAACGTTTTGGCCGGCTTTGACGTTGACAGTAAGAATTTTCGCGGAAATCTGGGGCTTTAAATCAAGCTGGTTAGTGGCCGTCACCTGGCCAGTGCCGGAAACCGAAGTTATTATCGCGCCCTTTTCCACTTTGCCGATAACATAAGCCGGCGGGGCGGCTGACGATTTATTGGAACCGAAATAATAATATCCTCCGCCGCCTATTACTATAACGATTATGGCCGTGATAATTTTATGCTGTTTTATAATTGCCGGAATTTTGATTTTCATCTTTTTTAATTTCTATTAATGATTATTCACGTTATGCGTAATCCATTATTTTTCCATTAAAGCCTCTGGTTCGGTATAATAACAATAACTTTCTTGGGAAAGAAAGCTATTGTCAAAATTTTAATTGTTAATTCTTTTTTCATATTAATCCTACTGGTTGGCCGCCTGGTTTTGCCCCATTATCCCATTGCCGCCCATTGGCCCAAAACCCATCATTCCCGCGTGTCCTTCGCCGCGCAGTTCTCCGTTTCCCAATCCCAAAGATTCAAGTTTGTCATGGGCTTGTTTCATTAAATTGTAGGCGTCAACGTAAGTCTGGAAGTTGCCTTGGTTAATTTTTTTGGCAATCGGGCTATTAGCGCCAACAGCCGCTACCCAGGCATTATAATCATTCGCCGCCAAGGCCTTATCTATGGCGTCGCGCTTAGCCTGCGCTTGCGCCTTATTGGCGTCCATCTTGGCTTTTAAATCGGCTTTTTCCTGATCGGTTAAATTGTTCCAATTATTTTTCCCGTGCATCATCTGGCCGATCTTTTTTACGCCGTTTGATACCGGGTTATCGGTTCCGGCGGCGTAAACCGGAAGGGCGGACAAAACGGCCAAGCTCAAAAGAGCTAAAGAAGAGATTGCGATATATGGTTTTTTCATGGTGTGGTTGCCCCTCCTTTGGTGCTGGCTCTCCAAAGGAGGGGATAAATTAATTGTTAATAGAGATCTAGCTAGAGGGGGCTCCCTTGCAGTTAAATACGCAGGACCGAAGATTATTCTTCAAATCTCTCATCCAGCTCCCTAAAGCCCTCCATCCCCCGCGGTCCCGGCGGCATCAGCATCCCTTCCTTGGGAAATCCCCGGAAAATTCCCCTTCCTGAATTCAAAGGAAGGATTTCGATGGCCTTGAATTCCTCGCCGGAAATTTCTTCTCCAATAACGCGGATCGGGCGGCCGATCATTATTTCAACCCCCCAGTCATTTTTTGCCCCTTGGGTGAATAGCCGCCATTCCTTTCTTCTTATATCAATTACATCGTACACATCGGCCTTCTCTTCGCCTAAGACTAGTCCAATCAGCCGGCCGTCTTCGGGATGGGACCAAAAACCCAGATGGGGATTTATTACTCCGCCATAAAATCCGTAAGGAGTGTTCTGGCTGATAAGGTCGTCCATCTCTTCTGCGAGTCCAAACTTGTGGAATGCCGCTCCCAATCCGGCGGACAGGATGACCGCTCCTCCGATTATAACCAAAACCGGGTAACGGTAGCCTTTTTTTGTTCTTTTGAAGTCATAAAAAACCAAAAAAGTCAGGCTGATTAAAAGCGCGAGCCAAAAAACCGGCAGGGCGATAAATAAATATTGGAGCGGCCAGCGGCCCAGCCTCTGGTAAACCCCCCATTCCGAAAACTGGGAGAAAAAAATCATGAGGGAAAAAGAAAACGCCCCGACCAAAAGCAAAGCCAGCCCGGCTATCCAGATTGCCAGTTCGCGAAAAACAAAATGCCACCGCGGTATCGGCGATATTTTTTTATCCTTGATCGAGTCAAGGAGCTCTTTGTCAAAATTATTGTTTTCTAGCATACGCTTTGGCGTTAATAAATATCTTTTTTGAGCTATATTTCATAATTTAATATCCTGCCTCAATAATTCTTTTTTAAATTCCAATTTTGCCTTATTTAAAAGCGACCCGACGGTTCCGATTGGTTTTTTCAAAATATCGGAGATTTCAGCGTAGCTTTTTTCCTCCAAAAATTTTAAAACCAGCGCCACGCGGTATTTTTCGTTTAGGCCATCCAGTATTTTTTCAATATTGTCTTTTATAATCTTATTGTCCATATCTTTCTTCAAGTCAAATTCAGAAACCAGCCTTTGCGCGATTTCATCCGAAAGCGGGTAAGAATAGCCTTCGGCCCGGGCTTTCAATTTTCGATGGCTGGAAATTACCTGGTTTCTTGCGATCATATAAATCCAGGACGAAAATTTTAAATCGGCGTCAAAGCCATTTAGATTCAAGTAAACTTTAAAAAAAATGTCCTGGAGCAGATCCTCGGCGTCCTCATCCGGCACATTGGTTATACGCTTGATAAAATTAAAAATTTTCAGCTTGTATCTTTGAATGAGGTATAAAAAATTCTCCTGGTTTTCTAAGGACCGGATTACCAGCTCTTCGTCAGTTAACTTGCCAGCTTGTTCTAAATCCAGCATAAGCTCTTTATAATATAATACGGATGGCCAGGCTATTTTCTTCAATCTAGCGCCTTGCGGGCTATTTGGCAATCTAGTCTTTCCCAAGCGCTTATATTACATAGAGGGCTTGGCTTGACTATAAAAGCCGCCTATAGGCGGCCGGAAAACACTGCCACGTTAAAATTTTTAAGCCGCCCGGCTGACCAGATAGACAAAAGCCACTCCCAGCACCGTCAGAACTATCAATTTCGGCGAGCTCTTGTTCGAATGGGCTTCGGGAAGGATGTCGCTCGCCCCTATATATAGCAGAAACCCGGCGAAAAACCCTAAATACAATACGAGAAAATGAGAGGAAAAACTAATAACTAAAGTCGTAGCCGCGCCCAAAATCGGCGCCAAAGCGTCTAAAAGCAAAAACCATTTGGCTTTTCTTTCGCTATTTTTATTGGCGAGCATCAAGGTAACGGTGTTCATGCCGTCGGTAAAATCATGGGAGATTACGGCGATGGCGACCAGAACTCCAACGGCCGGATTAACCTGAAATCCTAACCCAATACCGAGCCCATCCATAAAGCTATGCCCGGCCAAAGCCAAGGCGCTTAAAACCCCGACGTGGGGATGCTTATGGCAGGCATAGCAGTCTTCCTGGGCGTGGTGGATAAGAATGGTTTTTTCCAAAATATGAAAAACCAAAAACCCGATAACGAGCGCCGTCATCACCTCAAAGGAATCAAAATTATTAATCCTCACCTGGTCGATAATTTCAGGGAAAATATCAAAACTAACTACGCCCATCAATACCCCGGCGGAAAAAGCCATGATGTAGTGGAGCTTGTCCTTGAATTTCACGGCAAAGAGGCCGCCGGCTAGCGTCGAAAAAAAAGTCGCGAGTGAAAATAAGACTACTGGCATGAAGCTGGTTTTCTTGAATAATCAAAATCCTTGGCAAAAAAATACTTGGCCAGGGCGTAAATGCTGTAAGTTATAAACGGGGCGGCAAAGACATCAATAGAATAATGGACGTGGGCTAAAAGTACGCTGGTTCCTAAAATAAAAGAAATTGCGATGAAAGTATAGCGCCAAATTTTTTCCGGCCAGAAAACGAGCGCCATTAAGAGAGGCATGCCTGTGTGGCCGGAAAAGAAAAAATCATTGGTATTGTTATAAAGCAAATTGAATAAGCCAAAGCCGAAGCTCTGGTTGTCTAAGGCTAAAGCGTCTGGCGAATAGCCCAGATGCGTCAAACTGATAAAGAACGACCGGGTGACTAGAAAAATCGAAAAGGCTTTGATGCCGAAGCAAAAATACTTAGGCTTATAAAAAAACAGGAAGATGCCTATGAAAGTGGCGGCCAGCGCGCCCTGGATGATAAAAAAATCAACGTCAACGGTCGGCAGGTTATTTAATAATACGTCGCTTACCGCTACGCCGTTAATTCCGCTTACATAAGTATCCGCTGTCTTTTGGACTACTAAAGCGACTAAAAGATAGCCCAAGCTCGAAATTACGGCTGGCAGGTTCTCCCGGGTCCAAAAGCTTTTGCTATTCGCGTGGAATTCTTTAAAAATTTTTCTCATTTTTTTGGCTCTAAATCCGCCGCGGATCCTTTGGCGCCAAGCCGGTTATTTTATGTCCGAAAAATCTTTCAGCTCGTTCCATCTTTTTTCCATCTTTACCGCGTCTTTATCATCCATGAATTTTCCGTATTGCGAGTGCGTCCTCTCAATCCTCTTTTTATACCGGATTGGGCACCAGAAGCGTTCAGTCCTGGCGCCGATTTCGTACGCGTATCGGACCAGGTTATTGAAATAACCGCAGTAATAGCAATTCATTTTCTGCAGCCAGTTCAAATAGGGCCAAAGCTGGCGGTCATGAATGAAATAGTCTTCGCTTTTTACTAAAGGAATGCCGTAGATCCGAAAGCAAAACTGCTGGTAGATTTCCAGGCAGATGTGGAAAAAAGCTATTGGTACGATCATGCCGTAAATCACCGGCATTGAAATAAGGTAGCCCCAATTTACCCTGGAAAAAAGCACGCTTTTCGGCCTGGGCAAAAATCTTCCAAAATTTTCCAATGCGTTAGGCAGCATATTCTTAATCCTTAAATTTAACTATGTTTATTATTACATAAACAAGTTAAATCGTCCATTAAGAAAAATTGCCCCTGTAAATTGGGGCGGTTTTTTCCTGTCTCGCCATCCGGCGATAAATAATAAATAACCGGGTCGGGATTAAGCAGTTCTCCACTTAAAAGTTTCCCCGCCCCGGAACACCTTAACGTTCCCAACCATCTCCGGCGCTGCCCAGTCCTCTTTTATTAATTCCAGACTGCCGGTATTTAAAGGCATCCCGTAAAACTCCGCCCCAAATCTCGAAACAAAGTCTTCCAGTTTTTCCAGTTTCCCTTCTTTTTCAAAAATTTCCGCCAGTCCGGGTAATGCTACGGGCGCGGTAAAAATTCCCGCCGGCGGGTTATCGCTTTGTTTTTTTTCAATCGGGTGCGGGGCTGAATCCGAGCCGAAGAAGAATTTCGAATTGCCGCTCGTCATCGCCTCAATTACAGCCTTGCAATCGTCGTCAGTCTTAGCCACCGGCATACAGTATTTAAAAGCGTCAATTATCTTCCCTTCTTTATTAATGACATCATCATAAATTACCACCGCGTGATGATAAGTTAAGCCGGCCGCTACGTTCGGCCCGGCCGCTTTCACGGCCTCAATCAGTTCTCTGGTAGATGCATGTTCAACGACGATTTTTAACCTGGGAAATTCGGAAATTATTTTTTTTAAAAACGGAATAGCCCTATATTCGCGCTCCAAAAACGGTACGGGATCGCCATTTTCTTCGGCCGCCAACTCTACATGCATGCTAAAAACCATGCCCAGTTCTTCCGCCCGTTTAATAACCGGGTAATAATCTTTAAGTTCATGATAAGATATTCCGTAAGCTGAACCGGTTGAAGTTTGCCCCGGAATTAACTTCAAAATTTTTGCCCCGGCGGCAAACGCTTCTTCTAGTATTCCGGGTGTGGTTTTTTTTATGAGCATTACGGTCATAATCGGTTCGAACCCAGGCCCAGCCGCCCGCACGATTTCATTCCGGTATTTTACAACGTCTTCCGCCGCAACGATCGGCTCGGGTAAATTTCCCATGGCTACTGCCCTAGCGAAAACACCTTTTAAAGACGGCAAAACCACCTTTTCCATTTCCTCTCCCCTTCTCAAATGCTCATGAAAATCATCCGGTTTTCTTATTGTAATCTTGTCCATAAAACGTTAATCCTTAATTAGTCTAACTACAGCCAAGACTGTCCGAATTTACGACTATCGATATTTATTTATCTCATCCCTTAACTTCTTCGCTTCTTCTTTCGGGTTGTCGGAAAAAATTATCGCCCGCGAAGAATTGATTATGAGGCCCTTCTTTTCCGAATTCAGTCCGTATTTTATCCATTCATCAATACTTCCTCCCTGGGGCCCAAAACCCGGCGACAAAAAAGTCATATCCCCGGCAATCTGCCTTCCCTTTTTCATTTCTTCCGGATAAGTAACGCCCATTACCATCATGCAGTTCTCATTCTCATTCCAGTCGTTAACCACATTCTCGGCCACGATTTGCCACAAGGGCTTGCCGTCAAAAACCAGGTCTTGAAATTCTCCGGCTCCTGGGTTGGAGGTCCGGACTAAGATAACGCAGACCTTGTCTTTGCGATTAAGGATTGGCTGAAGCGACTCTTTACCCATATACGGACTGACCGTCAGGGCGTCGGCGCCCAGCCAGTCGTAAGTCGCTTTTAAATAGCCTTTATTGGTATTGCCGATATCGCCGCGCTTACAGTCCACGATTATAAAAACATCCGGATATTTTTCCCGCGCGTAATCAATGGTCATTTTCAATTCCCTTAATCCCTGATCGCCCCGCTCTTCGTAAAAAGCATTATTTGGTTTAAAAACCGCCGCGTATTCATGGGTTTCGTCCATGATATATTTATTAAATTCAAACTGGGGATTTTCTTTTCTTTTAAATTTCTCCGGCAATTTATCAAAATCCGGATCCAAGCCGACTGATAAAAGCGAATTCGCCTTGTCCATTCTTTTATTCAATTTGTCTATGATATTCATACTGAAATTTTAGTTTATAATTTTCTAATATCCCGATATATTCAGGCTCATTATGCTGGTTTATTAATCTCACCTGCATCCAGCGCCTCAAAAATTTTTTCCACGAGTTTAGCCGGATCTTCTTCGATAACAATTTTCACTTGGCTGGGTTTTTCGGTGGTTTTCGTAAAATTTATTAAGTATTCGTCTACCACTCCGCCCGAACCTTTTAAAAATCCGATTACATTTCCTGCTTCGCCGTCGTCATACAAAATTGTAAATTCGTTCATAGTTCCGGTCCGGCCGGAAATAAAAATACCGGCGTCGCAAGTCCGGCAACTAATCATGTTTCTTCCCTTTTGGCCCATGCCGGTAAGAACAAGAATATACGGCTCTACCGGATTTTTGTATTTGTCAACATGCTCATCCAGGCTAATGGCCGGAGAAAACCCGATATTCATTCCGCCTTCTTCGGCCGCTCCCATCGCCGCCTCATAAGGCAGGCCGCGGGTCGCTCCGGAAATTAGAATCCCGCCTCTTTTAGCAATTTCCTCGCCGATTTTCCTCGCTAACGGCTTTAACTCTTCCACATTAGATCCGGCCGCCGATCCAAAAACGCCGATTTTAAATTTTTTTGAAAAATTTTCGGTACTCATAATTTATACTTATTGTTTTATTCCCTTCCTTTCTAAATATTCTTTCCCGTGCCCGACTTCAGTTGAAATTGGCACTCCCTGCTTACACATATGGCATTCATCCTCATTACAAGCCTGAATTTTTATTGCCTTAAGCGGAAGATATTTTGTTCCGAAAAATTCATCAGTTACCTCGTCGGGATTCCGATTGACCATGGAACAAACTGCGACAACATCTCCTCCGGCTTCTTGGATGGCTTTTACAGTTTTTAAAGCCGAGAGGCCGGTCGTTGTCCAATCTTCCACCACCAAAACTTTTTTTCCTTTTACGAACTTATCATAACCGCGGGTGAACCTTTGGCTTTTATCCGGCATCTTTTCAGTATAAACGCCGTATATTACTTTGCCTTTCAATTTTGAAAGATGATAAGCCGTCCATTGAGAAAGAATAATTGCCCCTAAAGCCGGGCCGACTACCGTATCAATGTCCAGGTCTTTAGTTTTCTCCGCCATCATCATCCCTACTTCTGAAGTTAACTCGGCATAAGGGTAAAGGCCATCCTTATTAAGGTAAGTATCGGAATGCTGGCCATTGGTAAAAACAAAATGGCCCTTCAAAATCGCATTCGCTTCTTTTAGAATGTCAAAAATGTCTCGCATAATTTTAATTCAATTTATTTTTTATAACCTTTCCCAATTTTTTCACCTCTTTCTTAACTTCTTTAATATGTTTTTCTGTTGGCAAACGTTCCGGCAAGACTCCGCCGATATCTTTAATAGTCTGTCTAACTTTCCCTCCGACCATAAAATGAGCTTGAGTGGCCTCGCGCTCGCCTTCAATTTTATCCTTGTTTATTTTCTCATCAGTTTGAGTAATGCGGAACAAATTAGCCGCCAATTCGGTTGATCCCGCACGGTCTAATAATTCGCCTTTTTTTATTCCCTTCTTTTGTTCTATTTCCGAAAGCGGCATGCCATATAATCCTTTGTAGCCCGCGTCATTAAATGTGCCAAAGCGGCTGACTCCGGCTTTTTTAGCGGTTTTAAACAACCTCTTGTTTGAGTCAGCTACCTCATTCCTGATAAACAATCTCTTTTCATTATCCGGCAATTGCTCAAAAATTTCCTGTTTCCGGGTTTGCAGGGCAAAGTAGGTTTGCGCCATGGCGATTTGAGGTTTATTAGAATCACCATTCTGGGCTATCAAGTAGCAAGCATACCGGTCTAACTTGTAATCCACAACCCTTCTTACCGAATCTAAGCCAATTTTTACCATTTTGGTAGCCTTAACGAAATGGAGATCAACATCTTGACCGCTCTCAATGCAAGCCCGCGCGGCTTTGCCGATCACATCTTCAAAATTTCGCCAGTCGACATAACCCAATAACAACATTAATTCCCGCGCCAGCCAATATTCAATGCTATTTCCGTCAATTTTTTTTATGTCCTCAAAATTTTTATGAGGACCGGACATTATTATTTCGTTATTCATACGCCCTCCTTGTTTTCTAAATATCTAAATCTTTTGTTTTGTTCCGCTGCCATCCCTTTTATAGGCGCCAAACTCCTTTGAATCGAGTAGCGTACGAGCTTCAAATACCGGCCCTTCATGGCAGACTCTTAAGCCAGTCTCATCAACACAGCACTGTCCGCATACGCCAAATCCGCACTTCATATATCTTTCCATGGAAATTTGGCATGGTATGTCATGCTCCAAGGCAATTTTACCGATCGCTACAAGCATTTTTTCGGGGCCGCAGGCGAAAATCTCGTCAATCTTTTCTTTCTCTAATAGCTTCTTCAAGGCGTCGGTGGTAAAACCTTTTTCGCCGTAAGAACCATCGTCGGTAACAAAACTGGTTTGCACCGGAAGCGATTTAATTTCATCCGCCTTTATGAAAAGATCCTTATTCCGGCAACCGCCGATAAAATAAACCTGTTTTCCTTTACTTATCGCGTCGTAAATCAGGAAGTTGACCGGAGCTATGCCGCAACCGCCTCCGACAATTGCTACATTTTTTCCTTCATTAAAGCTAAAAGGCCTGCCGTAAGGCCCTTGTATGCCTAAAAGGTCTCCAACCTTGAGTTCAAATAACTTGGCGGTAAATTCCCCTACCTTCATGACAGTTATATGGAATTCATTTTCGGTCTGGTTGGAAATGCTAAACGGTTTCATGTTAACCCGCGGAAGCCAGAGCATTATGAACTGGCCGGGTTTTGCGCCCAGTTGCCCTTCGAATACAAAAGTCTTAAAGTCTTTATTGTCCTCTATTATTTTTTTTATTGGCAACATTATCGGCTGCTCAACCTTAGGCTGTATTTGCATAATATTACAAATTTATTTACATCTTTACCTTATCGCTAAGGGATTACAATCTTTTTAAAATTTTACGGCAGTAGGGCTTTGCCCGCTGTAAAATTTTAAAAAGATACCTTAAAGTTTTTGAAAGTCTTGAAAACTTTTTACAAAAAGTTTTCAAATTAATTTATTCATGCGCCGCTCCGATAATCTCTTCCACTGAACGAACGCCGGCTCCTTCCATCCATTCTTTCATTTCGTCGCATATTTGTTTAAATACGCTTATGCCGCGGTAATAGACGGCAGTACCAACGCCGATCACGCTTGCCCCGGCCATCATCATTTCGATCGCGTCCCGTCCGGTATTAACGCCCCCGGTACCGATGATCGGGATACCTACAGCCTTATAAACGTCATAAATGCATCTGACTGTTATCGGACGGATTGCCGGTCCGCTAACGCCGCCCACTTTAAAGTCAAGAATAGGTTTTCTAGTTTCCAAATTTATAACCATCCCCGGCCCGTGAGTATTTCCCATATTGATAGCACTCGCTCCGGCCGCTTCGGCCGCCTTGGCCACTTCGCCCAAGTTCTGCGAATTGGGTGACAGTTTGATGATTATCGGCAAGTCGGTCTTTCCTTTAATAGCTTTCGTTATTTTAAACACTGCTTCGGGAGTCCCCTGGCCGGCCAGGGTTCCGAAACCGGGAGTATGCGGACAAGACAGCGGAACTTCAACGGCCGCATACTCGTCCGATAAAAAATTCTCCGCCATGTAAGCGAAGTCTTCCGGAGCGGTTCCAATTATACTGGCGAAAACCGGCGCTCCAACTTCATCTAGACCAGCGAATTCTTGTTTTGCCGCGTCTATGCCGGGATTTGAATATCCGACGGCATTCATCATCCCGGTCTCAAACGTAATAATAATGGGATTATTGTGGCCTTTTCTTAAGTCTTTGCTTATTGATTTGATAGTTACCGCGCCCGCCCCGTTTTTAACGACATTCTTGAGAGATGCTTTCGTTACTCCCAATATTCCGGATGCCAAAACGATGGGGTTTTTCATTTTTGTGCCTAGAAACGTCAGTGAAAGATTTGCCATAAATACATAGTGATGGTTAAAATCTTATCTAAATTTACCTCAATTTTTCTCCGATGTAAAGCCCAAGCTTTTTCTAATCATTTGCTTTTCTTGTCCTTAATTTCCCCGCTTTCCAGCTTTTTTATTCTTAATACTTTATGATATTTGACTTTGCCTTCCATTCCATTATCAATAATTTCAAACTCAACTGGCAATGCTTTTAGAACTTCGCCAACCTCCCACTCGGTTAAGATGTTGAAATCCCTTACATAGCGGCTATTATCTAAAACAAAATCAATATGACTTATGCTGGCCACGCCTCCAGGCCTCAATTTATTAACGACGGCCTTAAGATAATCTCTTAAAAAAGCCCGTCCATCAAGTTGCCCCTGGCGGTTATAATCTGTCTGGTAAGGCAATTCGCCCGCCGTATCCAATATCAGGTCAAATTCAGGAAAATCTTTAAACTCCAATAAAGAGCGTTTAATTAGATCATTCTTGTGCATCTTATTAGAAATATTGCCATCCAACAAGGGTCCGCTTGTTTCCCAAAACATCGCATCTTTCATCTCCGGTTCAGCTTTATTAATTTTGTCGGCTAACCGTCTAAATTGTTTTACCGGTTTTTTCCTTAAGCCGGTCGTATATACCTCTACATCATCACCAAAAGTTTTTCTTAATTGTTCAGCGTATACTCCCACCCCTCCTCCGATATCCAGTATTCTTACCTTTTCTGCGGACTTACCTGACTTAATTGAATCCTCAATCTTTTTTTGAATTAGTCTTGGTATTACTTCTTTAATAAAAGAAATTCCATGCACATGAGCGATGTCTTTATCGGTCTTTTTGGAAGGATTAGGATAAGTCAATCCTTCAATATGCTCGTATCGCTCAATTGAGCCTCCCATCTGCTGGCTAGTGCTATAATTGTGCTCGGTCTGTTTATTTTTAAATCTATAGTCTTTCCCTTTTTCATAGGAACCGGAAGTATGCTCCCAGCCGTACCGAAAAGTTGGATTAAACATATTCCCTTCTTCGTATAAATCCTCCTTTGGTTTTAGAGGCTTACTTTCTCTTATTAATTTTTTTAGCTCTTTATTGGACATAAATTTATTATATTATTTTCTAGTTTGCGCAATATCAAAGTCTGGAAAGAATTAGGTACCAATAATTGAGTTTTTTTGCATGAAAATTGATAACTCCCAGCTGTTAATAATTTTAGTATATCATGTCTTCACAAGCCTTAAAATATGTGTTATGTTGTTTAAAGAATATTTAAAGCTTCAAATAGGCTGAAATAGCGCCCGATTAGCCTAGCGCTATTTGCTTAACGAACCAGATGCAAGGCAAACTCGTATTAAAAGACGGAACCCAAATTTCCGGCCTATCTTTTGGCAAAGAAAAATCTATTGCCGGCGAGGTTGTTTTTTCTACCGGCATGGTCGGCTATCCCGAAAGTTTAACTGACCCTTCGTACGCCGGGCAAATCCTGGTCATGACTTACCCCCTAATCGGCAATTATGGCGTTCCGTCCAAAGAACATTGGGAGTCGGGAAAAATCCAAGTAGCCGGTTTAATCGTTTCCTCTTATATCGATACGCCGTCGCATTATCAGAGCGAAAAGAGCCTGGGCCAATGGTTGAAAGACGAGGGCATCCCGGCTTTAGAAATTAAGGACACCCGGGGCTTAACCCAGAAGCTTCGCGCTAAAGGCGTCCTGCTTGGAAAAATTGAATTGGGGTCAAAAACCGGATTTATTGATCCGAATAGAGAGAATCTAGTCGCCCGAGTTTCCACTAAAGAGATATATGAAATAAATAACTCGGATAAGTCAACAGGCAACGGTCAAAAAACCGTTGTTTTATTAGATTGCGGGGCCAAAGAAAACATTGCGAACGAACTGGTTAAGCGCGGAGTAAAAGTCATTGTCGCACCCTGGAACTGTAATCCCCTGGAAGCAGGCTTAAAGTTTGACGGCCTAATGATTTCTAATGGCCCGGGCGACCCAAAGATGGCTAAGGCCACAATTACTACTGTCAAAGAGGTGCTCGCTAAAAAAATTCCTACTTTTGGCATTTGCCTGGGCAACCAAATTTTAGCCTTAGCGGCCGGAGGCGATACTTACAAATTGAAATTCGGCCATCGGGGACAAAACCAGCCTGCCGTTTTAGCCAATACGGATAAATGTTATTTGACCACGCAGAATCACGGCTTTGCGGTCGGAAAAATCCCTCGCGGATTTAAAGAATGGTTTTATAATGCTAACGACCAGACTAACGAAGGGATAAGGCATGAGAAGCTACCTTTTATGTCGGTCCAATTCCATCCAGAATCAAGACCCGGCCCGCTAGACACCGGCTGGCTTTTTGATGAATTTATAAAAAAATTATAACCATGAAAGCTAATAAGATAAAAAAAGTTTTAGTCCTTGGGTCCGGCGCCTTAAAAATCGGCGAAGCCGGCGAATTTGACTATTCCGGGTCTCAAGGATTAAAAGCCTTAAAAGA
This sequence comes from Patescibacteria group bacterium, assembly GCA_041661505.1. Lineage (NCBI taxonomy): Bacteria > Patescibacteria group bacterium. The sequence continues at coordinate 72,056 of JBAZUF010000005.1, forward strand.
AGAAGGGATAAAAACCGTTTTGGTTAATCCTAACATTGCCACGATTCAGACTTCCCCGCTAATCGCTGACGAGATATATTTCTTGCCGGTTACTCCTTACTTTGTCGAAAAAGTCATTATAAAAGAAAAGCCGGACGGGATATTGCTTTCCTTTGGAGGGCAAACAGCTTTGAACTGCGGTTTGGAACTCCATCACGCCGGAATTTTAAAAAAGCATAACGTAAAAGTTTTAGGCACGCCGATTGAAGCCATAGTTTTAACCGAAGACCGGCAAAAATTCGCTGACCATTTAAAATCCATCGGCGTTTCGGTCCCGGATTCGGGGTCAGCCACCAGTCTGGACCAGGCTAAAAAAATCGCCGGAAAAATCGGCTACCCGGTTATGATTCGGGCCGCTTACTCTTTAGGCGGACAAAAATCCGGCATAGCCTATAATGAAAAAGAGCTAAATGAAATCGTTTCCGCCGCCCTTTCGGTCTCCCCGCAGGTTTTAGTAGAAAAGTACTTGCATCACTTTAAAGAAATCGAATATGAAGTCGTGCGCGACGCCGAAGGCAACTCGGTTACGGTCTGCAACATGGAAAACATGGATCCTTTAGGCATCCATACCGGCGAATCCATAGTCGTCGCCCCTTCCCAGACTTTAACAAATGACGAATACCACGGGCTCCGGCAAATTTCCGTTGACATAGTTAGGAGCCTGGGGATTGTCGGCGAATGCAATGTCCAGTTTGCCTTAAATCCAAAGCCGAAAAATGGCCAGCTGGAATATTATGTCATTGAAGTTAATGCCCGGTTGTCCCGATCTTCAGCCTTGGCTTCCAAAGCCACCGGCTACCCTCTGGCTTACGTTGCCGCCAAATTAGCCCTTGGAAAAACTTTAAATAAAGTCCAAAACCAGGTAACTAAAATCACGCAATCGTTTTTTGAGCCAGCTTTGGATTATGTGGTCGTAAAAATCCCGCGCTGGGATTTAGAAAAATTTACCGGCGCCGAAGAAAAAATCGGCTCGGCTATGAAGTCGGTCGGCGAAGTAATGGCAATCGGCCGCTCGTTTGAAGAAGCTCTGCAAAAAGCCGTCCGGATGCTAGCGGGTAAAGCCCAGGGCATTACTTATAACGGTTTTACCGGCGAAATTAGCGACTTTAAAAAATTACTGGAAATCCCGACGCCAAAAAGATTATTTGATTTGGCCGAAGCCTTAAAGCGGGAAATGAGTATAGAAGATATTTATCAGATTACCGGCATTGACCCTTGGTTTTTATCCCGCTTAAAAAATATCGTGGAAATAGAAACGGATTTAGCGAGCGATAAAAAACTGGATCGTGAAAAACTGCTTCGCGCGAAGCAAGCCGGCTTATGCGACCGGCGGATTGGAAAAATCGTCGAAAAGACCCAGGATGAAATCCGGACTTTAAGAAAAAAACTCGGCATTTTGCCCTCGGTTTTCCAAATTGACACTTTGGCCGGCGAAGTCCCGGCTAAAACCAATTATTTATATCTTACTTATCATGGAGAGCATCATGACGTTAAGCCTTTAGGAAAAAAAGCGGTAATGGTTTTAGGCTCTGGCCCGTATCATATCGGCTCTTCGGTTGAATTCGACTGGTCCTGCGTCAATACGGCTTTGGCCTTAAAAAAATACAAAAAAAATTCCATAATCGTTAACTGCAACCCGGAAACGGTTTCGACTGATTACGACATGTCTGACCGGCTTTATTTTGAAGACTTGAATTTTGAAACCGTGGCCGATATTTATGATTTTGAAAAGTCGGGCGGCATAATAATCTCCGTCGGCGGCCAGAGGCCGAATAACCTGGCGAACGCCCTTCATGAACACCAGGTTCCAATTTTAGGCACTAGGGCCTCGGACATTGATCGGGCCGAAGATAGGAACAAGTTTTCCGCCCTCTGCGACGAACTAAATATCCCCCAGCCGGAGTGGAACAGCTTCACCTCGATTGAAGAAGCGAAAAGTTTTGCCGCTAAGGTAGGCTATCCGGTTCTCGTCCGGCCGTCTTACGTCTTATCCGGCAGTGCCATGAGCGTCTGTTTTGACGACGAAGAACTCGCGGCCTTTACCGAAAAAGCGCTCGGGATGTCGGACAAAAAATATTCTATCACCGTTTCCAAATTCATGGTGAACGCCAAGGAGATTGAATATGACGCCGTGGCCCAAAACGGAAAAGTCATAGTGTTCGCCATTGCCGAGCATCTGGAAAACGCCGGCGTCCATTCCGGCGACGCGACAATCGCCTACCCGACCCAGAAAGTTTTTTCTTCGACCGAAGAGGAAATAAAAAAGATTAGCCGCGAGCTGGCAATTGCCTTGCATATTACCGGCCCCTTTAATATCCAATTTTTAGTTAAAGACAACAAAGTTTTTGTCATTGAAATTAATCTGCGCGCGAGCCGCACCTTCCCTTTCCTTTCTAAAGCGACTGGCGTTAATTTCGCCCGCTTAATTGTTGATGCTTTTTATAAAAAATGCGCGCCGGTTTATTTAAAATATCCCGAACACGTCGTAGTTAAGTCTCCGCAATTTTCCTTTTCCCGGCTGACTGGAGCCGATCCGGTTTTAAAGGTGGAGATGTCCTCAACCGGCGAAGTGGCCTGTTTTGGCAAAGACTTAAGCGAAGCGCTTTATAAATCCATCATCGCCTCCACCTCGTTAGCGCCGGGAAAAAGCGCCCTTTTGACTTTAGGCGGACCGGTTAATAAGCGGAGGCTCCTAGAAGCCGTGAAACAGCTTAGTGATATGGATTATAAGCTTTACGCGACCAGCGGGACCTGCGGCTTCCTGAAAGAGCACGGAATTAAAAGCGAACTGGTCTATAAAATCCATGAAAAGAAAAACCCTACCGTAATTGATATGATTAGCGGAAAAAAAGCCGCCCTGGTAATAAATTTAAGCGAGCAAAACGGCTCGAAAATAAAAAAGGCCGGCGATCAGGCGACCGAAGGCTATTTAATCCGCCGGGCCGCGGTTGATTCGCACATCCCCTTGTTTACGGACTTACAGCTTGCCCGGTCGTTTATAAAAGCTTTAACTGAAAAAAAGTTAGAAGATTTGGAAATCAAGCCCTGGAAGGACTACATGCCTAAAGGCGTAAGCACGGAATTATAAGCAGAGCAAAAAGTAGCTTTATTTTCTTAATTTCATAATTCCATATTTTCAAAAGATATGTTCCATGTATTAAACGGCCAGCAATTTGCCGACAAAAAAATATTAAAAGACTTATTCGCGAAAGCCGCCAAACTGCAAAAACAAGATCAGACCGGCGACATCCCAAAGGATTGCCAGGGCAAAGTCGTAGCCACGCTTTTTTATGAGTCCTCAACCCGCACCCGGCTTTCTTTCGAGTCCGCCGCTTTTAAAATTGGCGCCAGCGTAATTTCTACCGCTAACGCCGCCGCGTCTTCGGCTTCGAAAGGCGAAAGTTTAACTGATACGATCAAGGTGGTTTCCGGTTTCTCCGACGCCATAGTGCTGCGGCACCCGGAAAACGGTTCGGCTGAATTAGCCGCGAGCGTGTCCACTGTCCCGATAATTAACGGCGGCGACGGCTATAACGAACACCCGACCCAGGCTTTATACGATTTGTACACCATGGAAAAAGAATTGGGGAAAATCGACGGCTTGAAAATCGCTTTTTTAGCCGATTTCCGCTATCAAAGAAATATCCATTCTTTAATTCCCATCTTCTGCCTATTTAAAAAAATTGAACTCTATTTCGTTTCCCCGCCCGAACTCCGCTTGCCAAACGAATATAAAGACCAGCTGGACCGGCAGGATATTAAATACCAGGAACTAGACAACTTGGACCAGGTGATTGGCAATTTGGATGTCCTTTACGTCACCCGGGTTTTTAAGGAAAGGTTCTCTGACCCAAATGAGTACGAACGGCTTAAAAGATCATTATACATCGACGTACCGCTTGTAAATCAGATGAAGGCTAAGTCCATCATACTGCACGTCATGCCGCGCATTTTCGAAATCGACCCGGAAGTGGATAAAGATTCCCGAGCCGCTTATTTTCGCCAGGCAATAAACGGCCTTTACGTTCGCATGGCCTTGCTCCACAAAGCGCTGACCGGCAAATAATAATTAATTTACAATTTACAATAAATTTTCAATAACCGATTCTAATAAATTAAAAACAATTGAAAATTGGTAATTGTTAATTTAAATAAATATGCCCCAAAAAATCTATTACGGAGAACAAACCAAGCTGGCCTTAAGTAATTTTAACGTCTCCCGGCAAAAAGCTTCCCTTTACTGGGTGAAAAAAATTGTTGAAGTAAAGAAGGCGGCCAATCAGGCCAATTTTGAACTGGGAAAAATTTCTAAAGGAAAGTACGCGCTGATTGACCAGGCGATAAAAAAAATCCAAACCGGAAAATACGACGACCAGTTCGTTACTCCGGCAATACAAGGCGGCGCCGGAACGTCGATTAACATGAACGTGAACGAAGTGATCGCCGGCTTGGCTAACGAACTTGCCGGGAAAAAAGACGCAATCCATTACTTAAACGACGTTAATCTTTCTCAATCCACTAATGACGTCCTCCCTACCGCCCTGAAGATGGCCATTTATGAATTGGCTGAAAATTGCATTGAATCTTTAAAAATTCTTGAAAAATCTTTGGCTAAAAAATCCCGGGAATTTTCGGACGTGATAAAAACCGGCCGGACGCACTTGCAAGACGCGGTCCCGATGACTTTGGGCCAGGAATTTGAAGCTTACCGGATGGTCGCCCTGCGCGGCATCGCCCGGCTGGAGCGGGTCCGAAAAGGCATGCTGGATTTGTCTATCGGCGGCACCGCCGTCGGCACCGGGATTAACGCCGGAAAAAAATATACCGCCCTGGTAATAAAAAACTTAAGGAAAAACACCGGCCTGCCGGTTAAAAGCGCTTCGGACTTAATTGACGCTACCCAGAATGTGGATTCTTTCGGCGATATTTCCGCGGGGATTAAAACAACGCTGGCGGCGATTACGAAAAACGCGAACGACCTAAGGCTTCTTGCCTCCGGCCCGACTTGCGGGCTCGGAGAAATAAAACTGCCCGAGCGCCAAAAAGGCTCGACCATCATGCCTGGCAAAGTTAATCCGGTCGTGCCCGAGCTTATTAACCAGATTGCTTTCCAGGTTTACGGCAACGACTTGGCGGTTACTATGGTAATTGAAGCCGGACAGCTGGAATTGAATGTTTTTATGTCGGTTCTCGCCCATAACTTAATCGAATCGCTTCGCTTTTTTTCCAAAGGGATTAAAATTCTTGCCCAAGACTGCATTGACGGAATTAAAGCCAATAAAGAAACTTGCGAACGCTACGCCCTGCGGAACACCACCCTATTAACCTCCCTTACCCCGGTTTTGGGTTATGATAAGGTGGCGCAGATAATTAAAAAAATCAATTCCGCGCCTGATTTAAGCATCCGGCAGGCTCTAACCCAGGAAAAAGTCGATAAAAAAATTATCGATGATTTACTAGACGTTAAAAAACTATTATCCAAAGTGAAAGCCTCGGCTAAAATTTAAGCCGTAAATAAATTATGAAATTCATCTACATCGCTTCTGACCACGCCGGAGTAGCCCTGAAAAAAGAACTGTCAGTCCTGCTTAAAAAAAAGAAATACCGGGTAAAAGACCTTGGCCCCTTTACCGCGGATTCGGTTGACTATCCGGATTTCGCAAAAATCGCGGCCAAAGCCGTCAAAGGCCAGCCTGGATCCAAAGGAATTTTAATCTGCGGAACCGGAATCGGCATGTCGATGGCCGCCAATAAGCTAAAAGGCGTCCGGGCGGCCTTATGCTACAGCCTGGAAACTGCCCGCTTAAGCCGGGAGCATAACGACGCCAATGTTTTATGCCTGGGCGCCCGGCTGACAGAAATGAAACTCGCCAAAAAAATCGTCAATACCTGGCTCGCAACCGAATTTGCCGATGGCGAGCGGCACGTCCGCAGAGTTAAAAAAATCGGATAAAAACCATAAAATATCATTTATGAAGGAAAGTATTAATGAGCTAAAAAAAAGGATCATTAAAACAGTTTACGCAAAAAAGGAAGGCCATATCCCGAGCGCTTTTTCTATTTTGGATATTTTATGGGTGCTTTATGACCGGGTACTAAGAATTGACCCAGCTAAACCGAACGACCCGGCCCGCGACCGCTTCATACTGTCCAAAGGCCACGCGTCAATCGGGCTTTTTTCCATCCTTGCCAACAAAGGATTTTTTGACTTTAAAGAATTTGAAAATTTTGCCGATTACGACAGTCCTTTAGGCGGCCATCCGGATTGCAACAAAGTTCCGGGAGTAGAAGCTTCTACCGGTTCGCTCGGGCACGGCATGCCGATTGCCGTCGGCGTTGCCTTGGGAGAAAAAATAAAAAAAACCGGAGTCAAAGTCTATACTATTATCGGCGACGGAGAATCAAATGAAGGGACAATTTGGGAAGCAGCGCTTTTAGCCGGGCATCATAAGCTTTCGAACCTCACCTGCATTGTTGATTATAACCATTCAACCGATCCGGCCATCAAAGTTCACGATTTTACCGAAAAATTCAAAGCCTTTGGGTGGGAAAGTTTTGAGGTGGACGGCCATGACCAGGAAGCGCTTTTCGAGGCTTTCATGAAAAATTCCGGCGGCAAGCCTAAAGCCATAATTGCCAACACCGTTAAAGGCCGGGGGATAAAAAAGATTGAAAGCGATATGCTTGCCTGGCACCATAAGCGGCCATCCGAAGAAGAGCTGGATGAATTTATAAAAGAATTAGATAGCTAGCAGCCCGGTCTAGGCCGTGATTACTAAAGACCATTCAAATAAATTTATGCGCAAACAATTTTTTACCACTATAGCCGAAGTGATAGAGAAAGATGAAAAAACAGTCTTGCTCCTTGGCGACATCAGCGTCAAAGGCTTTGTTGAAACTATAAAAAAATTTCCTGACCGCGCCTATAATATCGGGATTCTCGAGCAGGCGACGGTCGGGCTGGCCGCCGGCTTGGCCATGACCGGCTTTACTCCGATATTCCATACCATTGCCCCCTTTTTAATCGAGCGCACTTATGAACAGTTAAAACTCGATTTCGGCTACCAAGAGCTAGGGGGAAATTTTATCTCCATCGGCGGTTCATACGATTACGCCGCTCTGGGCTGTACTCACCACTGCCCGGCTGACGTCGGCATATTGAAACATATTCCGGGCATGGAAATTGTTTTACCCGGCACGGCGGAGGAATTCCACGGCCTATTTCTCCAGTCTTATGCCGATAAGCATCCCACTTATTTCCGGCTATCAGAAAAAAGCAATCCGGAAAGCTATCCGGTAAAATTTGGCCAGGCTCATATCATTAAGACTGGCACGAAGGCCACGGTGATTGCCGTCGGTCCCGCGCTTAAACCGGTCTTAGAAGGGACAAAAGATTTGGATGTCACAATTCTCTATTACACGACTGTCGCGCCTTTTGACAAAGACACGCTAAGAGATAATTCATCCTCCGGAAAAATTCTCATCTGCGAACCCTATTACCGGGGCGCGATATTGCCGGACGTAATGGAAACCATGAAAGGCAGAGCTGTCCAGGTAGAATCTGTTGGCGTACCGGTCGAGTTCTTAAACAAATACGGCCAGGCCGCGGAGCATGACGAGTGCGTTGGCCTAACCCCAAATAATATTAATGATGCATTAAAAAAGTTAATACCTCATACTCATAATAATCACATTATAGCTGATTAAAAAAACAATCATCTTAATCTTCTTCTTTCATTCAAATTCAGCCCTTTAAAATTCTTTTTTGAAGCAACCGGCCGCCCCAGTTCCTTTTCCAGCTCTTTTCGGGCGTTCCCGGCGATCCTGCCGCCCCGGTTGGCGTCGTACTTTAATTTCGGCACACCCCGTGAATCTTCGGTGCGATGGATTTCAGTAGTTGACCGTTCGCCGAGCATGGTAAAAATCAACTCAAAGTCATCCATGTGATCGCGCAAATTTTCCCGATCCAGTTTTTTTAATTTTTTATATTGCCCGGGTGTTAACCCGAAAGTAGCTTTGGAAATTTCCGCCGTCAAAATTTCATACTCGCCTTGTTCCTTAGCTCCCCGTTTTTGCCATTCGTCCGTCAACTCCTCCCTAATCGCGATCCCCCTCATCCGCTTCTCAATCCAATCATCAGAATAACCTTTCAACTTATAGAGCATTCTCGTTCTTTTTGACGCCAACTCCGGATTTTCAATTTCCTGCACTCTCTCATATCCGACCTTGGCCAGCCAGCGCTTGAACGGCTCGGCTTTGGGTGACGGGATAGATTGGATAATGCGGAATAGGGTTTCCGTATTAGCGCAGTCGGTCTCGCGCATTTTTTCGTCCGAGGCCTTCATTTTCAACCGTACGATTTTTTCGTACGCTTCACTAAATCCCTCTTTTACTAGTTTTACCTTTAAATCGCTCCAATATCTTTTAGCGATGCTGCTCCCGGTCAAAATTTCAACTGCATCAATAACCGAAAACCACCATTCATTATTATGGATAGCCCTTCTGACTTGCTTGCCTTTAAATATGGCTATTTTTTCATTTTTGTCCATGAACATATTATACAATATACTGCTAAAACAAAACAACCCTAAAATGTTCAGAGTTGTTTTAATAAGTCAAAAATTCTATTTTTCTTTCTCGAGAAGTAAATACTAATTATTTTACTCCTTCCAATCCATCTCCCGGTCATATTCACCTTTAGCCGCCGCGCCTTTCATCTTGGCTCGGTGTAAAAGCTTGTCTTGCGCCGCTTTTTTATTTTCTTCCTTCCCTTCCCAGGCTTTAAGGGCGCTATCCTGCAGGGCCCGGCCGTAAGAAAAAGAAATCTTCCAGGGGTGGGGGCCTTTTTGGTTAATGGCGTGAAGGTTCATGGTCGCTTCAATTTCCGACTGGCCGCCGGAAAGAAAAGCTACGCCGGGCAGGTTCTTGGGCAAATGCTTATTAAAAATTCTCAAAGTCGCTTCAGCGATTTCTTCCGGGTGGGCAAACTCGCCCGAATCCTTGGCCGGTAAGACCATGTTCGGTTTTAAAATTATCCCTTCCATTGCTACGCCGGCCTTTTCCAATTCCCGAAACACGGCTTCCAAAACTTTCTCGCTTTCTTCTTCGCACCGCTTAAGGCTATGAACGCCTTCCATTAATACTTCCGGTTCGACAATCGGCACTAATCCGGAATGCTGGCAGGCTAGGGCATAAGCCGCCAGATCTTTAGCATTTCTCTCAATATTCGCGTCAGTCGGCGTATTATCGCCGATAACGTAAACGGCCCGCCACTTGGCAAAATGAGCGCCCAATTCGGCATATTCTTTTAAACGGATTTCTAAATCATCCAAACCCTTGGTCTTTTTTTCTTCCGGCGAATCCGGCATCGGTTCTAAGCCCTTATCCACCTTAATACCGGGCAGGATTCCGACTTCTTTTAATACGGAAACAAAAGGCCTTCCGTCCGAAGCCTTTTGCCGGAAAGTCTCGTCAAATAAAATGACGCCGGAAATATGGTCGGATAAGCCCGGCGTGGTAAAAAGCATCTCACGGTAAGCCCGGCGGGTATCTTCGGTAGAGGACACGTTAATTTTAGCCAATCTTTTTTCAATAGTGGCCGTACTTTCATCCGCGGCCAGTATTCCCTTGCCGTGAGCCACCATGGCTTTGGCGGTTTGGTTTAACTTTTGAATTTTTTGTGGATCCAACATAGATTGAATTTTCAATTTACAATAATCAATTATCAATTAAATTGAAAATTGTAAATTGATAATTGAAAATTATTTCTTTACTTATTTATGATGATAAGTGGTTATATAACGGATAGTCCCGGACATCCCGCGCATGACGATGGAATGAGTGATGATGGCTCGATCGGTAACTTGCACGCCTTTTAATATCGGCCCGTCGATTACGCCGGTAGCGGTAAAAGTCAATTGCTTTCCTTTGGCCAAATCTTCCGTCCGGTAAATTCTTTTGGTTGTGAGTCCGGCTTTTTTTATTTGCGCCGCCTGCTTTTCGCTTTGCGGCTTAAAGCGGGCCTGAATTTCTCCGCCTAGAATTTTGATGGCGGCGGCGGCCAAAACCGCTTCGGTTGAGGATCCGACTCCTAAGAGCAGGTCAACGCCTGATTCCGGCATCGAAGGAGCAATTCCTCCGGCCACGTCCCCGTCGGTAATAAGCCGAACCCGGGCACCAACTTTCCTGACCTGGCTTATCAGGTCCTGGTGGCGTTCGCGGTCAAGAATACAGACCGTAATATCGCCCACTTTCTTATCCAGGGCTCTGGCGGTTTTTCTTATATTCACTTCAACCGGAGCATCCAGTTTTATGACTTTGGCGGCTTTCGGCCCGGCGGCGATTTTCTCCATGTAAGAGTCCGGAGCGGATAAAAGGGATCGGGGCGCGCCAGCGGTAATTACGGTTATAGCATTATAGCGGCCAAAAGCTACCGAGTCGGTGCATTCCAAGGGGTCAATCGCCAGATCCATGACCGGCTTTTTTCCCCGCCCGACGATTTCGCCGGTATATAGTTCGGGTGCTTCGTCTTTGGCCCCTTCGCCGATAACTACTTTTCCGCGAAAATCAATTTGGTTAAACCGGTCGCGCATTTCGTCAACCGCCGCGCCGTCGGCCTTTTTCCCTTCCCCCCTTCCGATCCATTTAGCGGCGGCAATTGCGGCCGCTTCGGTAACTCTCACAAATTCTAAAGCCAGGTTCCTGTCCATAAGTTTAATATTAGTGGTTATTTATCATTATTATTTATCTTACCTCATTTATTTTACCTTTGTAAATGGCTTGCCTTGAATTTTAGCCAATATTTTGATAATATCAAAATAGTTAACAATTCTTCTTCAATAATAATGAAAATTCCCAAACTAAAAATCTCACCGTCAATTTTAGCGGCTGATTTCGGCCGCTTAAACGAAGAAATTAAGTCAATCGAACCTTACGCCGATTTTCTCCACGTGGACGTCATGGACGGCCATTTTGTTCCCAATATCACTTTCGGCTACACGATTTTAAACTGCATTAAATCTAAACTCCCCCTGGATTGCCACTTAATGATAGAAAATCCGGCCAAGCACATTCACCATTTTATCGAATCCGGCGCCGCCCGAATTGCGACGCACGTTGAATTAGGAGAAGAAATGACTAAATTGAGCCTGGAAACCACTAAACAGTTCGGAAAACCGGCCGGAGTGGCGATAAGCCCCAACACTCCGGTTGAAGAGCTGTTCCCCTATTTCGGATTGGCCGATTATTTTGTTATAATGACGGTTGTCCCCGGTTTTGGCGGCCAGGAGTTTATGAGAGAAGAACTCTCTAAAGTTTCCTACTTGCGCGAAAAATTTCCGGAAGTCGAAATCGTAATTGACGGCGGGATGAATACCGCTACCGCTCCTCTAGCCATTAAAGCCGGAGCCGACAACCTTGTCGCCGGATCTTTTGTCTTCCGGTCGGATGACCGTATTAAAGCCATTGAATTTTTAAAATCGCTTGAGAAATAACTATGGTCAATATTATCGCCGCCAGCCAAGCAGAGCATCTCGCGAAGTTCTTGAAAAAGGACAAAAAAAACTTCCGCATTTTTAAGCTGGGAAAAAATAAGGATAAAAAAAGGTATTTTCCGGATAAGGAGATCTACGCCCGCCTGCCGGATATTAAAAAATTAGAGGGCCGGACCGTTGTTCTTCATTCCGGCATGCCCAATCCGAATGACGGGCTCATAGAATTAAAAATGGTTTTAGAGATTTTGCGGGAAACCCAGGTTGGCCCGATTGAAGTATTTTTCACTTATTTCCCTTACGGCATGCAGGACCACGCTGATCAGGACGGCGCGCTTAATTATGCCGAATGTCTTATCAAGGAACTTACCGCATACTACGCTGTACACAAAATTTATACAGTGGACGCCCATTTTTGGGGCCGGGACTTTGCCAAGAATTATCCGATTGAAAATATTAGCGGGGTCAGCCTTTTAAAAGAAGCGGCCCTAAAAGAAAATCCAGATATGATTTTTATCACTCCGGACATGGGTTCGCAGAGGCGGACCGGCATTGAGGGAGTCCTAAAGGAAAGAATTAATTCCCATGAGACGCACATGAAAGAAGAAAGCGCCGATTGGCTGGCTGACACAGTAAGCGGCAAGAATGTCGGCGTGGTTGACGATCTTCTAGAAACCGGCGGAACAATGGCGAAATTCTACGATGAATGTAAAAAAGCCGGCGCCAAAAAAGTTATCGCCTTAATCACCCACGGCGTCCTGAAAAAAGGCATTAAGCGCATCGCCTCCACTTATGACGCGCTTTATCTCACGAACACGATTAGAAGCAAAGAAGCAAATATTGATATGAGCCAACTGATTGGCGATACGATAAAATAATTACTCGCAGCTGAATGCGCCTCATAAAAACTCCCCGTAAATCCGGAGCGTTTTTTTGTTCACAAATTAATTAACCGATTAACTCAAAACATAGGACATTAAAAAATTATTAAATACGGATTTGACAAAACCTAGCCATGTAATAAAATGAAATTGTAATAGCTGATGAGAACACTATTTGACTCAAACCTGAATCCATTTTTTAATATTTAATATACGCCTATGAAAAAATCATTTACCACGCGGCTGGCTTCAATTGGAGGGGTTTTCTTTGTTCTCTCGGTCTTAATTCCTTCCTCGGCTTTAGCCGACGGTCCAGCTGTCTGCGGGCCAAATAACCAACCTTGCCCCCCAGTCTGTGGCCCAAACAACCAGCCTTGTCCGCCTCTGGTTTGCGACCAAAACCACCCCTGCCCCCCAGTCTGCGGGCCAAACAACCAACCTTGTCCCCAACCGAATAATCCGTCCCCGACTCCTCCGGTTTGCGGCCCGAACAACCCGTGTCCTCCTGTCCGGGTACCGGATCGCCCTCGGGTTACTCCTCCGGCCAAATGCGCTAAGCGCCCGGCTCCAGCCTTGCCCAGGTGCGATTTAAGATGGGAAGGTTACATGAACGCGATCCGGGTAAACCGGTATTATGACTGGAAGAACATGGTCAATCCGAATAACGAAATTTTCGGTTATATTAATAACCGGGAAAAATTCAATAAATTCGCGACCATGCTCCGCTATTTCTATTTCCCCGGAAAAGACAGCGTCGATAAAGCCGATGTAATCCGTAGAGAACTGGGCCTTCCGAGTTTTGAATACATGATCCAAAACGACATGATGCCGGTTTGCCGGAAATAACCGCGAATTTATTTGAAATTGAAAGAAAAGCAACATAAAAATGGCCGCGAAGGGCCATTTTTATAATTCGAAACTGGTAATAAATCAATTTAACAGTTTCCAGCTTAACCAGATTCCCAGCACTCCGCCTAAAAATGAGCAAAAAATCGAGATCAAATCAAAAATCCCGGCGCCAAAAATCGTCGGGATATAACCGCCGATTGTCGCCCCAAATACCATTCCGAGCATGACCGTCTTTTTACCCATACGCTTTTTACTTCGATTGGATTAAGGCCTTCTCCGCGAGAGAGATATCGGCATATCATTCTTTTTACATATTAACACAATAATCCGCACCAAAAAAGCCTAAAGCCGGCTATTATCCATTCATTAATGCTATGTTTGAGCTTAGGCAGCGCAAAAACGGGCCGGGGTATAGACAAGGAAGTTTATTTGTGCTAGTATTAAAGGGTTAGTTTAACTACTGACCGCCCCGCCATCCGCCCTCTGGCGGAATAGGGGTGACGAATATTATAGTGTAGAGATAAAGTCGAATTTCTACTTACTTAGTATTCACTTTATTAACTTTATCTTTACATCGTATGCAAGGAACCATCAAAAAACTGACTGATAAAAACTTCGGTTTTATCGCTCAAGAAGACGGCGCTCCGGATTTGTTTTTCCACGCCAACAATCTTGACGGCGTTGAATTCAGCCAGTTAAGAGAAGGCGATGCCGTTACTTTCGAGGTTGAAAAAACCCCAAAAGGAAACGCGGCCGTCCAGGTTAAAAAAGTCTAATACTTTTTTACAATATAAAAACATCCCGCGCTATGTGGGATGTTTTTTGTTTGATAATTTTTAGGCTCTAGTATGAAGAGGCTTTTTGGTTTCTCGCCCCCCGCCACTTGCCCGCGGGCCGGGACGAAGATTTTCTTTTATTCCTATTATACGGATTATACCGGTCCGGAGAATTTTCTACGGCCGCATTCGAATTGTCGTCGTAATTAATTTTACTCCGTTGTCCAAAGCCGCCTGGCCTCGGTGGCTTGTTGCCAAAGCTATTGCCGGCCTTACTGCCAAAATCATGGGACGGCTTACCGGCCCGCTGGCTAAAACCCTGGCCCGGCCTCTGGCTCTCGTATGGCCGGTATGGCCTGGCATTGCCCCGGGCCCTAAAGCCCCGGCCGCCGCCTTTACCCGCTCCCCGCGCCTTTCCGGTTACATACTTCTCTAGAGTTGCCCGGGCAAAAGCCTCTTTCATACTGGCCGGATCAAGGGCCTCCCCGTTCGGCCGGGTAACATTCAAAGTTTTTTTAATCAGTCTTTCAATATCCCGGATATCCCGCATCTGGCTCGGTAAGGCAAAAGAAACTGCTTTGCCGCTTTTTCCGGCGCGGCCGGTCCGGCCGATGCGGTGGACGTAATCTTCCGAGTTTTCCGGCAAGTCATAATTAATAACCAATTCAATCCCTTTAACGTCAATTCCCCGCGCGGCAATATCGGTCGCAACAAGCACCCGGTATTGGCCTAACTTAAAACCATTCAACGCGGCCCGGCGCTGGATCAGCGACCGGTTGGAATGAATTTCCGTAGCGCTAAACCCGGCCATCCTGATTTTTTGGGTCAAGTTTTTTACGCTGTGCTTAGTCCGGCAAAACATAAGGATTGAGCCTTTGGTTTCGCCAAGGATTTTTTTCAGCTGCCCGAATTTTGAATCCCGGTCAATAACAATAATTTCATGTTCCACGTTTTCCGCGGCAGTCCCAGCCGGAGCTACTTCGATTCTAATCGGCAAAGCCATATACTCGGTAGCGATTTTCATGATTTGGTTCGGCATGGTAGCGGAAAAAAGCATGGTTTGTCTTTTCTTTGGAACAAGTTTTAAAATTTCTTTAATCTGCGGCAAAAATCCCATATCAAGCATCATATCGGCTTCGTCTAAGACTAAAATTTTTACGTCGTTTAATTTTACTGTACCTCTTTTTGCATGGTCAGCGAGGCGCCCGGGAGTGGCGACAATAATATGCGGGTTGCGCCGGAGAGCGCCGAGCTGGCGTCCCATAGCTTCCCCGCCGATTAAAACAGCGGTCCTAAGGCCCATCTTATTACCGATAATCCTTAAATGTTCATCCACCTGCAAAGCTAGTTCGCGGGTCGGTAAAACAACCAGCCCCTTGCCTTTATTAGTAGCCAAAAGCTGGAGCATAGGAATGCCAAAGGCTAAAGTTTTGCCGGTTCCGGTTTGCGCGATCCCGACCAAATCCTTCCCTTCTAAACTGGTAGGGATGGATTGTACTTGAATCGGCGTCGGAGTGGAATAATTCAATCCGGCTAAAATGTCTAAAAGCGTTGGCGCTATGCCAAGACCCGAGAAGCTCAAAGCTTCAGTTTGTTCTGTTTTCATCATAATATTGGCGACCCGAGTCCTTTTAGTAAGTCACCAATACCACCGATAGATGGAAATCCTAATGACGAAATAAGTCCGAGTCCTTTACCCGCCGGCTTGCCCGCCGAAGAGGAGGGAGAGGCGGGATTTGTCCGCCTAGGCGGAAAACCCCTTATTTATGGGGTATTTAACCGTTTTAAATTGCGGTTACTTGTCCGCCGAAGAGGCGGGCTAATTAAGACCTAACAATAGCACAAATTTATTTTTTTGTCAATAATAACCAACCAGCTAACTTGTAAATGGAGCCTATAATCTTTTAGATTATTTTTTTGAAGGAGGGGATTGTGGGCTTGCATTAATATTTTTATTGGAATGCACCCATTTCGTCGGACACGTTTGTCCACAGAAATCAACCTTTGGCGGCAATGGCATAATACTTTGACGGCGGCATCCTGAGATCACCCTGAATCCTAATATTATTGTAATAATATATC
>JBAZUF010000006.1 GCA_041661505.1 Patescibacteria group bacterium
TTTACCTCCTGGCTAATTCGTTTAGCCATATTGTTGGCAATGATTAATTTAAATCCTTATTGATTCTATTTTAAACCATTGCCGCTTTATGTGGAAATAGGTGTCCGAATTTTGGGGTGCATTCCATGTAAAAAATTTCAACGATTATGACATTGCCGGATTTTCAGATTCATTCTTAAATGAATTTAAGACAGAGCTGGGATTTTATCTTGACGAAGTAAAGCGAAGCTAGTGGGTAAAAGATAAAGGTAAAAAATAATTTATGATTTTAGGAATTAAAGAATTGCATAAGCTGGTAAGAGAAATAAATCTAGTGGAAAATTTATGCGAGCGGGAGATGGATAATCCCGAAGGCGCTGGATTTGACCTGCGCATGGGCGAGGTTTATGAACTTTTGCCAACAAGCGAGCGTGGCCAGGCGGCTGGATTTTTAGGCGTAGAAGAACGCGATACGCCAAAAATAAATCTGGTCGCCAAACATGAGGATGATAAACCGGAGAGCGAAAATTTTTTCGTATTTGAACCAGGCGAATATTATCTGATAAAAACCATGGAGAAGGTTAATTTGCCTGTTAACTTGTCCGGAATTATTTTCCCCCGTACCACTCTTTTTAGGTCGGGTTTAGGCCTTTTTAACGGCATTGTCCAGCCGGGCTACAAGGGCGAACTAACTTTCGGCATCTCTAATCAGGGAAAATCCAATATTAAAGTGTCATTCGGCGCGCGGGTAGTGCATATTACTTTCCATGAAGTTTTAGGCGAAGGAAACCAATACCGCGGGCAATGGCAGGGCGGGCGCGTCGCTACCGACGGCAAAGAAACGCAAGTTTAAATTCAATCTTCAATTAACAATTATCAATTGGCAATTAAAAATTGATAATTAATCATATGCGCCATCCGGAATACCAATATTTGGATTTGTTAAAAGATATCCTGGAGAACGGGAGCGACAAAAAGCTTTTTTTTACGCCTGAAGTTTTGGCCGAATATAAAAAAAAGGGGGAGGAGCCGCCTTTTATCCGTTCGGTTTTCGGAAGGATGTGCCGCTACGATCTTAACCAAAACTTTCCGCTTCTGACTACGAAAAAAGTATTCGCTCGGGGCATTATCGAAGAGCTTATTTGGTTCATAAGCGGAAGCTCCAATATAAAATATTTGGTTGACCGCGATGTCCATATATGGGACGAGTGGGCTTGGAAGTCATACCATAAGCATTGTTTGGAAAATTGCCCGGATGAAGATATGGCGCAAGCTGATTTTATTCTAAAACTAAAATCTTTGCCGCCGGAAAACGAATTTGTAAAAAAATGGGGTGATTTAATAACAATTTACGGGCGGATGTGGCGGCGCTGGCCGGCTTCTGACGGGCGCGAAATTGACCAGTTAGGCGCCGCTATCCAAGGATTAAAAGATAAGCCTTACCGCAAATCATACGTAGTATCCGCCTGGAACCCGGATTTTATCTACGCCATGGCGTCAGCCGGCAACAAAAGCGAAGTCCCCCCGTTCTGCCACACCACCTACCAGTTCGCCGTGGTAGGCGGAAAATTGAATTTAGGGCTATACCAGAGAAGCGCCGATTTATTTTTGGGAGTGCCTTTTAATATAGCGAGCTATGCCCTTCTGCTCCTAATGGTCGCGCAAGTTACCGGAATTGAACCTGGCGAATTTGTACATTTTTTCGGCGACGTGCATTTATACTCCAACCATTTTGAACAAGCCAGGATGCAATTAACCAGGCTTCCCCAGCCTTTTCCCGTTTTAAAGCTAAACAAAGAAATAAAGAACATTGACGATTTTAAATACGAGGATATTAAAGTGGAAAATTATAACCCGCATTCGGCTATAAAGGCCGAAATTGCAAATATCGGAGGATATTAAATCTATGCCAAAGAGGAAATTGCTGATAGCCTCAAAAAATAAAGGGAAAGTTGAAGAAATAAAATATAAGCTGAAGGATTTACCTTTTGAATTATTGGCGCTGGATGAAATTTCAGGGGAGCCGGTGAAGGAGGTTGAAGAAAACGCGATGAGCTTTGAAGGCAATGCGATTATTAAGGCTATGATTTTTGGAAATCGGTTTGGATGCCTTACGCTGGGTGATGATTCGGGCTTGGCAATCGACGCTTTGGGCGGACGTCCGGGTATCCACACCTCACGGTACCAAGGGTCTAGTTCCGAACATAAATACCTAAATATTCTTGATGAAATGGAAAATGTTCCTGACGGAAAAAGGAACGCGAGGTTTATCGGCGCGATTGCGATTTATGATCCAGCCGCGGAAATAATCCACACCTGCCAGGACGAACTTACCGGGTTAATTGCCCAAGAGCCCAAAGGAGATTTTGGTTTTGGCTATGACCCGATCATGTATCTGCCGGAACTGGGGAAAACTGTCGCCGAATTGACGATTGATGAAAAAAGCGCGATTGACCACCGGGGAAAAGCTTTGGAAAAAGCCAAAAAAATATTATTGGAAAAATTTCTACAATAGTAATGCATCAGTAATCATTTATATACGACACTTTAAAGAGAATAATTCATTAATAATTTTTTAAAAATGAAAGTAATATTAATGATGGTAATTACGGCCGATGGAAAAATCGCGAAATCAAGCGACCATTTTCCGGATTGGTCGAGTAAGGAGGACAAGAAAATGTTTCGCCAAGTTTCGAAAGAATGCGGGGTCATAATCATGGGCGATAAAACTTTTTTCACCCTTCCCTCGCCTCTTCCGGGGCGCTTGAACGTCGTATTTACTTTAGAAGACAATCCAAAGCCGCAAGAAGGCGTTAAATGGGTTTCGGGCGATCCGAAAAAAGTTTTAGAAGAGCTCGAAGGAATGGGATATGAGAAAGTTTTAGTCGGCGGCGGAACCGGAGTCAATACCATGTTTTTAGAAAATGATTTGATTGACGAAATATATATTAATGTCGAACCGAAGATTTTTGGCGCCGGACTGGGTTTGTTTAACGGAGATTTTAACGTGAACCTGGAATTAATGAGTATGGAGAAAATAAATAATAATACAGTTTCATTGAAATACAAAGTTTTATCCAGCTAATGAATCAATTACTGAATTTGACTAATAGTTATATTGCAATACGACAGAGTTAAAGAGTAATCTAAATTTGTTTGCACATTCTAAAATCGAAGGGAGGTGAGAGAATGGCTCAGGAGAGAGTTAAGAAAGGAGTGAAACAACCGCGGAGCGCATACGGACGCCATTGCCGGTTTTGCCGAAATGGATTAAGTAAGTCTCGGCAGGCAAAGGGAAAAGACACTTGCGCCTCTTGTGAGGCAGAGCACGCTCCCAAATACAGGAGGAGCTATTGACCGAAGAGCGCTCTTGCGTCAATAAAGTGATTTTATCACTTTATGCAAGAGCACTCTTCCCTAATATTTATTTATGAAAAAGAAAAAAATTTACGCGATAGTCGGGATGGCCGGTTCGGGAAAATCCGAAGTAATAAATTATTTACAGAAAAAATACGGCTGGCCAAAGGTTTATTTCGGGGAAATTACTTTTGACGAGATTAAGCGGAGAGGAATAAAGTGGGATTATAAGAATGAAAGGATTATCCGGGAAGCGTTAAGAAAAAAAGGCGGCATGGGCGTTTACGCTAAAATGTCCTTGCCGAAAATAAGCAAGGCTTTATCAAAAAGTCCGGTAGTTTTAATCGAGAGTTTATACAGCTGGTCCGAATATAAAATAATCAAAGAAAAATATAAGGACATGTTTAAAGTCATATCAGTCCACGCGTCGCCCGACGCAAGGTTTCGGCGCCTGGCCAAGAGAAAAAACTGGCGGCCGATAAAGGACCAAAAGACTTTTAAAACCCGCGACTGGACCGAGATCGAAAATATTGAAAAAGGCGGACCGATTGCTATTGCCGATTATATGATTGTAAATGAAGGCAGTAAGGAAGAATTAAATAAGAAGATTTATCAGATTGTAAAAAAAGAGAAAATCGGCTAGGATTTCCAAATAACGCGCGATCCGGGCGTATTGCGGCCGGGATACGCGGTCCGAATATGAAAGGAACATTCATTGTAATTTACGGCGTAAATAACCTGGGAAAAACGACCCAGGCGAAGATGCTCGCGGACAGGATTAACGGCGAGGGAAAGAAATCCGCCGCCATCAAGTATCCCCGGTATGAAGTTGAGCCGGCCGGAAAATTATTAAACGAATATTTTCGTTCCGGCAACCCGTACAAATTTTCGCCGCGGGAATTGCAATTATTAAACTACATCGACCGCCTAATAAACCAGCCGGTTTTATATGAGTCGCTCCGGAGAGGAATTAACGTAGTAGCCGAAGATTATTTCGGGACTTCCATCGCCTGGGGGATAGCCGCCGGCGTTGACGAGAGTTTGCTAAAATACCTTAAAAAATTTATTCTGCCGGAGGATGCGGCCATACTCTTAGACGGCGAAAGGTTTAAGGAAGCGAAAGAAGCCGGCCATAAGCATGAAGAAAATGAGGAGCTTATTAAAAGAGCGCGGGAGGCGCATTTGCAATTAGCTAAAGAATATGGTTGGATTAAGATTGAGGCCAACCAAAGCGTTGACGCGGTGCATGAGCAAATTTGGAAAATAGTGAAGGATAAAATTTAAAGGTTTTAGTGAAAATTTGAATGATAAAATTATGGAATACGATATAGTCATCGGCCTGGAAATCCACGCCGAACTGAAAACCAAGTCAAAAATGTTTTGTTCCTGTGATAATGATTCGCAGGGCAAAGAGCCGAATACGGCCGTATGCCCGATCTGCATGGCTCATCCGGGAACTCTGCCGGTTCCGAACCGGGAAGCTATCGAATGGACTTTGCTTTTGGGTCTCGCGTTAAACGGAAAAATAAATGAGCTTTCCAAATTCGACCGCAAAAATTATTTTTATCCCGATCTTCCCAAAGGCTATCAAATATCGCAATACGATTTACCGTTCGTGCACAGCGCCCATCTTGATTTAAACGGCGACAAAATTGAAATTACGCGGATCCATCTTGAGGAGGATACCGGAAAGCTTTTGCATCCGGCGGGCAAAGGCACTTTGGTTGATTTTAACCGGGCCGGCACCCCTTTAATCGAGATGGTTACCGAACCGGTAATCCATTCGGCGGAAACGGCGAAAAAATTCAGTACGGTTTACCAGCAGGTCTTGCGCTACCTTGATATTTCGAATGCCGACATGGAAAAAGGAGAGATGCGCTGCGAGGCGAACGTAAGCATCCAAGAAAAAGGAAAATGGGAGCGCGACGGCCAGGGGGGCATCCGCGCCAAAGGCGAATATAAATTAAATCCGAAAGTGGAACTGAAAAATATCAATTCTTTCCGCGCCATGGAAAGGGCTATTGATTATGAAGTCGGGCGGCAGACTAAGGCGATTAAAGAGGGAGAGAAGCTCCTGCAAGAAACCCTCGGGTGGGATGAAAACAAGCAGGCAACTTTTTCCCAGCGCGTAAAAGAAACCTCGGCTGACTACCGCTATTTTCCCGAGCCGGACATTCCGCCGATTAAAATCGACGCCAAATGGATAGGAGAAATTAAATCCCGGCTAATTGAACTGCCGATGGAAAAGAAAAAACGGTTTATGGCTGAATATGATTTGTCCGATTACGACGCCGACATATTGGTGAGCGAAAAAGCTTTGGCCGGTTATGCCGAAGAGGTGATTTCGGAACTTCGGGCCTGGATAATTGCCCTTGGCGACAATTGGGAAAGGCAAAAGAAAAAATTAGCTAAAATTACATCAAATTGGCTGATTAGTGAATTATTTAAACATCTAAAAGAAGACAGCTTATCGATAAAAGATATAAAAATCACTCCGGAAAATTTTGCCGAACTGTTGAGCCTGGTTTATGAAGACAAAATAAACAGTTCAGCCGCCCAGCAAATTCTTCAGGTGATGTACAAAAAAGGAGGCGACCCGACGGATATAATGGCGGAACTCGGGCTTGAGCAGATGGATGATACGGCCGAACTGGAAAAAGCGATTAAGGATGTTTTAGCGAAAAATTCTAAGCAGGTTAGCGAGTACAAGGCCGGGAAAGAAGGCGTCCTCCAGTTTTTAGTCGGCCAGGTGATGGCCGCCACCAAAGGCAAGGCTAATCCTAAGAAGGTGCAGGAAATTATGAAAAAATTAATTAACTCATAATTTTAAAAAATATGATTGGACAAGGAACTCCAGACAAAATTATTAGACAAACAGAAGCCGGGATGGAAGCGATTGGCGGGCTGCAGGAGCAGGTAAAGGAAGCGGTAAAGGAAACTGGACATGATGAAGAAATCGCGGAAAGATTAAATGACGCTTTCACCTGGCTGGCTGGCGAAGGCATGATAGACCCTTATACAAAGCTGGACGAAGCTTTGGCGCCAAACATCATGGCTATGGCCGCTAAAGAGAATGACACGGAAAGGTTAGCGTGAAAAATTAAGGACGCGCTTACCAGACGGGAATTTAGCGAAGCCGCCTAAGAATTTTAAAAATAAAAGAGCCCTGCGAACCAGGGCTCTTTTGATACAGTAAATTCGAAGCATTTATTTCAAAAATTTACCTGCCAGCTTTTCGGCCTCGCTTATTTTGGTTATCCAATTAATCTTTCTTCCCTGCCTCTCCCAGCGGTGGTACCAGCTCATTTGCTTTTTCGCGTACTGCTTTATAGCTATAAATAGACGCTCCAGCATTTCTTCATACTCCATTTTTTCCTGCAGGTACAAAGCAATGTGCTTATACTCAAGCCCAAAACTTTCCAAACGCTTCCAGCTGACGCCCGCGTTATTCAATTTTTCGACTTCCCTAATCATATCTTCCTCTTCAAGCCTATGGATTAGCCTTTTATAAATCCTCTTAAATAGCACCTCTCTCGGGACTTCTAAGCCGATAATTAAAAATTCGTAATTGCTTTTTTTAGGTTCCGGCCGGCTGATTTTTTCCTTGGCCCCGTAAATTTCAATATAGCGGATCAGGCGCCGCTTATTTTTTTTATCGCTATCATGGATTTTAGCGGCAAACTTAGGATTCAATTCGCTTAGCATAAAATAAAGCTGGTCAAAGTTTTTTTTCTCCAGTTCGCTTCGCAGTTTCTTGTCCGGTTTAACCCGCGGCAAATTGTAGCCGTCAACAATGGCTTGCAAATAAAGGCCCGTACCGCCGGCTACAATTGGCGTTTTTCCCCGGCTAAGGACACGGGCGATAGCTTCCGAAGCCAACTCCTGGTATTTAGACAAGTCAAAATCTTTTTTCGGGTCAACTATATCGATTAAGTGATACGGTGCTTTAACTGTTTTCCCTTTCTCTTTATATTCATATTCCGCTAAATCCTTTCCGGTGCCAATATCCATGCCTTTATATACTTGCCTAGAATCAGCCGAAATAATCTCCCCGTTGAATTTGCGCGCCAATTTAACCGCTAAGCCGGTTTTCCCCGAAGACGTCGGGCCGAGGATGACGATTATTTTTTTATTTTTTTCAGTCATTTGTGGATGAGAAAGCGTTAAAAATATAATACATTTGTAATTTTTCTACTTCTCTAATATTAGACATTTTTTAGGGTATTGACAAGGGATATATATTTGTTATACTAATAATGTTAAGTACGGAATCTATCAGAACTTCCAAAGTCCGAAACCCTAACGGGAATCGGGCTTTTTGTTTTGTCGAAAAATCTGGTATAATTTTTCCGTGGAGTTAAGGGGCCACCTCATGGCGAGGATTCCGTACTTAACATTCGGATAGAGGGGTTCGATACCCCTTGGCTCCACTTCATAATCCATCTCAAGCGGAGGTGGTTTTTGATTGTGCTTCGTATCTGGCAATCTGCAATGAGTAATTTATCATCCATGAATCCATTGAAGCTACATTAATAATATCACGCTTTGGCTTAGATTAGCAATTATTGGCTAGACTATCTTTCCGTCTAACCCGAAATCACGCGCTTTGGTTATTTTAACCGGGACGAAATGGCCGGTTAAATCCTTATCTCTGGTAGGGCTGAATTTTACTACTTTATACGTCTCGGTTTTGCCGTAAAATTGGCCTTTTTTAGTTTTACCTTCGACGAGCACTTTAACCACGCGGCCGACGTATTTTTTATTATTGGCGAGAGCGGTGTGGCGTAATATTTTCATGAGCTCCTCTTCCCTTCTTTTCTTTTCGCTCTTCGGCACATTATCTTCCCTCTTTGCCGCTATTGTTCCCGGGCGGGGGCTGTATTGGGAGATATAGGCTAAATCGAATTTCAAATCTTTAAACAGTTTAGACGTGTTTTGAAATTGTTTTTTAGTTTCGCCGGGAAAGCCGACGATTATGTCAGTCGATAACGAGGCTGGCAAACTGTCCGGCGTTTGGCAGGCCTTCATGGCTTTATTAATTAGTTTTCTGTAGCGCGCGATCGAATAGCGCCGGTTCATAGCTTTTAGTATTTCATTATCGCCGGACTGGACCGGAAGGTGGATGTGTTTACAGATTTTCTTGCCACGGGCAATCGTGTTTACGAGCTCATCTGATATGTCTTTTGGGTGCGAGGTAGAAAAACGAATCCAAAAATCACCAGGAATATTATTAATAGCACGCAGTAATGCTGGAAAAGTATGGGATGGATTTTTTGGATCTCGGTAGCTATTTACGTTTTGGGCGATTAAATTGATTTCTTTATAGCCTTTGTTTATAAGGCTCTTAACTTCTTTAATAATGTCTTTTGCCGGCCGGTAAACTTCCCGTCCGCGCGCGTAAGGCACAACGCAGTAAGAGCAGAAGTTATTACAGCCGTTCCCGATTGGAATAAAGGCGCAAACCCTAGAACTGTATTTGGGCTTAATTTTCAGGTAAGCGCAATCGAGCTGGTCTTTGGTAGCGGGGAGGATTTTTTTACCTTTAAGCCATTTCTCCAGATTATAGATTTTACTTACCGGGATAAATAAATCTACCTTTTTCTTTAAGCGTTTTATTACGTCCTGGCGCAAAGCTAAGCAGCCGGTCAAGATAATTTTTGCCTTGGGGTTATGCTCTTTAATCCTTGGGATAAGCCCGTAGATTCGGTCTTCGGCTGACTGGCGGACGGCGCAGGTGGTTAAAACAACTAAGCTGGCCTTAAATTGGTCTTTGGAATATTTAAAACCCAGATTTTCCAGGTAAGCGGCGATTCTTTCTGAATCTGATTTATTCATCTGACAGCCGATAGTGATGATATGATAAGATTTGCCTTTCATGGAAAATATTTATTATAAGCTAACTTTTAAAAACGCCCCGAGGAGGCGGGACGTTTTTACGAGAAATTTATATTTTTACTTCGACTATCGAGTTTCCTTCGCCTTTATCGCCCGGCACTTTTACGTTGACCGAACTTTTCATAATGCAGTGAGAGATAATTATACCCTTTTTGCCTCCGACTTTCATCTCCGTCCCGATTGGGGGAAGTTTAGCCGCCATTTCCTTATAGCCCGGGGCTTCGTAAGCAAGGCAGCACATTAAGCGCCCGCAGATGCCCGAGATGCGCTCTGAGCCGCGGCTATTACAGCCTTGCAGGTCGGCCATGTCAGAAGTAATCGACTCCAGGTTATGCAGGAAATTTCCGCAGCAAAGCTTTTGTCCGCAATGGCCATAATCGCCCATCATCTTTGCTTCGTCCCGGATGCCGATTTGCTGTAATCGGATTACGTAATTAAAGCGCCGGGTTAAATCTTTAACCAGTTCGCGGAAGTCAACCCGCGAATCAGCGATAAAAGCGAAAGTAATCCGCGAGCCTTCGTAGGAAAAACGGACGTCCACCAGCTTCATCGGCAAATTGTATTTTTTTATGAGCTCTTTACAGACTTCCATGGCTTCATCGCGTTTTTTTGCGCTATAAACCTGCTCAATGTCGCCTTCATTAGCTTTGCGGGTTATTGGCTTTATTTCCCTTGGGGCGTCTTGGCCGCTTGGGATTTTTTCAATATCAATCTCTTCAAAGCTAACCACCTCGCCCAGCTCCTGCCCTAAATCGGTCTTAACGATTACTTTATCGCCAGTTTTAACCGCCAGATCGCGAGGATCGAAATGGTAAGTCTTGTCCCAGGGTGAAAATTGGATTATGGCAACGCGCATAACGGCTGGCAGCCTGCCTTGCGGCAGAGAAGTTTAAGGATTAAAGGCTGTAGCGGACAAGCGATTCAATACCGGCATCACCTAAAACGTCCCGAATCTTTTTTTTGTCGTCTTTAATGAATTCCTGGTCAACGAGGCAAATCTCCTCGAAGTATTTATTCATTTTTCCCGGCAGAATTTTTTCAATCATCTGCTCCGGCTTCCCTTCTTTAATAAGCTGTTCGCGGTAAATTTCCTTTTCTTTGGCTAAATCAGCTTCCGGCACTTGCTCGCGGTTTATATATTTAGGATTGGCGGCGGCAATTTGCATTGCCATTTCATAAGCCAGATCGTCCATCTCGCGCTTATCAAGAGAAACAATCGCCCCAATCCGCCCACCGGAATGAGAATAAGCGGCAACAGTACCAGCCGATGCGATAATATTAAACCTTTTAACT
The DNA here is from genome assembly GCA_041661505.1 of Patescibacteria group bacterium. Taxonomy (NCBI): domain Bacteria; species Patescibacteria group bacterium. Next base: position 10,525 of record JBAZUF010000006.1, read on the forward strand.
CCCAGTTTTTCTCCGATTACGCCGCTTAAATTGTTAAGATTGTCCTTAACGGAATTGCCGTCGGACATTTTTATCTCCATGAGTTCGTCCAAATTCTTCGGCTCGCCGGATTTGATTAAGGAAAAGACTTCCTCGGTAAAATCCTTGAATTTTCCGCTTCTTGAAACAAAATCAGTCTCGGAGTTTATTTCCAAAATATACGCCTTGTTTTTCTCTTTATCGATATCGACTTTAACTACGCCTTCATTCGCTTCGCGGTCTTCCCGCTTTGAGGCTTTGGCAATCCCTTTCTTCCTTAAAATCTCGACGGCTTTTTCTAAATCGCCGGCGGATTCATCCAAAGCTTTTTTACAATCGACCATGCCGGCGCCGGTTTTTTCCCGCAGGCTTTTTATTTTATCCGTCATAAAAATAGATTAATATTAATTGTAAAGCTTACGCGTTTTTAGTTCGAAGTTATCTGGCTTGCAGAACTTTATTCTCGTTCTTTTTCGCGTCTTCGATTTTTTTGTTTTCTTTTCCCTCTAAAATAGCTTCCTTTACTCCGGCGAGAAGTAATTTAACGGTTTTTGTCGCGTCATCATTGGCAGGAATAATATATTCCACCCCTACCGGATTTGTATTGGTGTCGCAGACGGCGACTACCGGCAAGCCTCTTTTATTAGCTTCTTTTAAAGCGGTTTGGTCGTTTTTCGGATCCCAGATGAAAATAATGTCCGGAACGCGGTCTAAGCTGGCGAGGCCTCCGACTTTTGATTCCAGTCGGGCAATTTCGCGGTCAATTTCCAGACGTTCTTTTTTGGTGTATTTTTCCAATTTTCCAGTCTGCCGTTTTTCGACCAGATCATTATATTTTTTGATTGACTTTCGGACGACCGTAAAGTTAGTTAAGAGCCCGCCCAGCCAGCTTTCAGTCGAATAAAGCGATCCGGTTTCAACGGCCATTTTTTTCATCTGGTCTTTTACCTGCTGTTTGGTTCCGACGAATAGGATGTTTTTTCCCTGGGCGACCTGATTTTTTATGTATTCTAAAGCCGCTTCCAGCTTCTTTTGGCTTTTTTCCAGGTCGATAATATGTACGCCGTTTCGCGACGTAAAAATGAAAGGCGCCATTTTCGGGTGCCACCTCGAAGTCCGGTGCCCAAAGTGCATGCCGGCCTTTAACATCTCTTCAATTGAAGGAATTTTAACCATAGATTTCCTTTTGATCTTCTGCCCTGAATTATCCGCCTCATCGGCGGACAAAGGAAATGAGCCAGGGCATGAAAGATTTTAAAAATAAAATTGCTAAATTATTCAACGGATAAATGGCGGTAGCCGCAATTTATCAATAAAACAATCTGGCAATGTAATAACAATATAACAATATTCAACCGCTGTCAACCTTGAAATCCGGCTGTTAACATGTTATAAATAAATAGTCTAGATTGAGCTAAAATATAATGAAAATAGTTAAACACCCCAATAAAATATTAAGCGCTAAGGCAAAAACCATCAGCCAGGAAGTTATAAAAACGCCTGTTTTCCGCCAGCTGGTTTTGGATATGGCCGAGATGATGCTTAAGTCCGACGGCGCCGGTTTGGCTGCCCCGCAGATCGGCAAGAGCCTCCAGCTCGCGGTTATTAACACTAAAGAAGGGGTTTTGGCGCTGGTTAACCCGAAGATTACCAAAAAATCCTTAACCCGCGAGTGGGGTGAAGAAGGCTGCCTCTCGGTTCCCGGTTATTTCGGCGAAGTAAAGCGCTATAAAAAAGTAACTTGCGAGTATTTTAACGCCCAGGGCGAAAAGAAAAAAATTAAGGCCGAGGGCCTTTTAGCCCGGGTAATACAGCACGAGCTTGACCATCTAAACGGCATCTTATTTATCGCCAAAGCCAGAAACATTAAAAAAATCGATCAGGCGAAGAGATAAAAAATCAAGTTAGGATTTTTTGGCCTGGGAATTTTTTTTATAGAAGAAAAGAATAATTAGCCCAAGAGCCAGCAAGGTAAAGATTCCGATTGACAGCTCTTTATAGTAGGCTAGAAGCAAATCCTGGTTTTGCCCGAAAAAATAACCCAGGGCTGATAACAGGCTGACCCAGATAATCGAGCCTAGAGAAGTGTAAAAAATAAAATTGGAAAATTTCATGCCGAAAATTCCGGCCGGAATCGAGATTAAATGCCGGACGCCGGGTATAAGCCGGCCGGCAAAAGTACTCATGTTGGCGCTTTTTAAAAAAAACTTTTCCGCGTCCTCCATTTTTTTCCGGTTAATAAAAACATACCGGGCGTAGCGATGGTCAGCCATCCGGTAGACGATGGCCCGGCCGATTACCCTGGATATGAAATAATTAATGGAAGCGCCGATTACACTGCCGAGCGTCCCTGATAAGATTACGCCGAATAAGTTTAATTGCCCTTGGGCGGCCAAGTAAGCATAAGGCGGGATTACAATTTCCGAAGGCAAAGGAAAGAAAGTGCTTTCTACCGTCATTAAAAAAACAATTCCGCCGTAGCTGAAATTTTGCGCTATAGAAACAAGGCTTGAAATGATTAAATTGATTATTTCCATAAAAGTTAAAACCAGCGCAGGAGCGGCATACTCCGGCCAGAGATAATATAATAATAACATAAATATGGCAAGAGGACTAATAAAAACCGTATTTGCCGGCACGCCCGATTTTGCCGCCCCTTTTTTAAAAGCTTTATTTCAGGCTGATAATTTTGAAGTTGCGGCGGTAATTACCCAGCCGGATAAACCGGCCGGAAGAAGGCGCGAATTAAAAAAGCCGCCGGTAAAAATATTGGCCGAAGAACTCGGTTTGCCGGTATACCAGCCGGAAAAAATTTCCGGCGCGAGCCATCTCATCCGCGGCATTGATCTATTAGTCGTCGCGGCTTACGGGCAAATAATTCCCAAGGAACTGCTTTTGTTGCCAAAATACGGATGCGTTAACGTCCATGCTTCCCTCTTGCCAAAATACCGCGGCGCATCGCCTATCCAGGCGGCGATTTTAAACGGGGATTCTGAAACGGGAATAACTATAATGAAAATGGGCGCCGGGCTTGACACTGGGCCGATTTTAGGGCAAAATATAGTAAGTATTGAAGCGGCCGAAACAACCGGCACGCTTTTTAGTAAGCTGGTTTCCGCCGGTCTGGATGTATTTGTCCCGATTTTGGAAAAATATGTGAGGGGAGAAATTATGCCAGAGGCGCAGGATGACCGCCGGGCGAGTTATGTCCGGACGCTGAAAAAATCCGACGGACAGATCGATTGGAAAAAATCGGCCGTAGATATCGAGAGGATGGTGCGGGCTTATAGCCCTTGGCCAGGAGCATTCACTAAGGCTGACGGAAAAAAATTTAAAATCAGCGCGGCGGAGATTGGGATTTTAGAGCCGAAGAATTTAATGATACCGGGAGAAATATTTTTAATAAATGGAAGGCTGGGGGTTAAATGCGGGCAAGGAGCGCTGGTTATTAGTAAGATTCAGCCGGAAGGAAAAAAAGAAATGGCCGCGGAAGAATTTGTAAACGGACACCGATGGGTAACCGGAAAAAAATTTGAATAATATTTACGGCCCTATCGTCTAGTGGTTAGGACGAATGGTTCTCAGCCATTAAACCGGGGTTCGATTCCCCGTGGGGCTACAATAGTAAATTTTAAATTATCAATGTTCAATTAACAATTTAATTAGCATTGATAATTGAAAATTTAAAAAAATAAAAGATCAATTGACAATTGTTAATTGTTAATTGATAATTGCTTTTATATGGCCCATAAAAAAGCCGGCGGATCAACCGCGTTAGGCCGCGATTCGCATAGTAAAAGATTGGGAGTAAAATTATACGACGGTGAATATGCCAAAGCCGGAGCGATTATAATCCGCCAGCGGGGAACAAAATTCCATGCCGGAAAAAACGTTAAGCAGGGCGGAGATGATACGCTTTTCGCCACAGCGGCCGGATTTGTTAAATTCGCCAAAAAGAAGCTGAAAAAATTCAACAATCAGCTGAAAATTTCTACAATCGTTAATGTCCTGCCCCAGAAATAATCGCTTTTGAAAGATTTGGCTAAAAACAAAAATCCACCTTTACAGGTGGATTTTTTGATGGCAGAGTGTCCGCGCGATTAATTGTCTTTCATTTCCATTATTTTGTCGGCTTTAATCTTAGCCTCCTGCTCCAAAAAATACCGATTGACGCCGGGAACGGCGGAAAGCCACTTTTTTATTAATTCAATTACTTTTTTTAAGGTCGCCCTTCCCCGATCAATTAAATCATTAATTTCATGGGCGGCTTTTTCTCCCTCGGCCCTGAATCGGATCTGCTTATCCGGCGGAAGGCTCATATAAATTTCTTCGACGTTTTCTTCCATGATTTTTTCGATTTCTTTTTGCTTGGCCTTTTTAGCTTTTTGCAGATTGGAAATGTCCGCCAAACCGTTGCCGGGCGCGATTTTTGGGCGGGATTTTACCGGCCCGGTTTCGGTAGGGTTTATTTCTTTCGGTTTTTCCCGCGGCAATTCCGGCAAAAAGGTTTTTTCCCTGGACTCTAATATTTTTTGAATTTTTGTTTCTTTTATTGAAGGCTTTTCCAATTTTCGGCTGGCATTGTTTAATTTATTTGATTCGGACATAATTTTTATAAAGCCAAGTATGAATATGACAAAATTAAATAAGCATGCTTATTACAGTCGCGCCGCCGGCGATCAGCATAATTATTACCGTAAGCCAGCCGATCGCGGTCGCAAGGCGGGAGCTTTTGAATTTGCCCATAACCTCTTTTTTAGAACTCAAGCGGACAATGAAAAAGAGAAGCGGACCGGCGGTGATTCCGTTAAAAACCGCGGCGTAGATAAGGAATTTAATGGGGTCAATGCCGATAAAATTGGATAAAAAACCTAAAATCATGGAAATAATAATCACGCCGTAGAAAGCCCGCGCGTCTTTTAATTTCCGGTACAAACCGGTCTTCCAGCCAAAGCTTTCCGCCAGCGCGTACGAAGCAGAGCCGGCCAGAACCGGAACCGAAAGCAAACCGACCCCCAGTATGCCCAAAGCAAACAGATAGTAGGCTAAATCGCCGGCAAAAGGCCTAAGCGCCAAAGCCGCCTGATCGGCAGAAACAATATCGGTTATGCCGTTTTTATACAGGGCGCCGGCGCAGGCGACAATAATGAAAAACATAGCCAGGTTGGAAACGAACATGCCGGACCAGACATCCACCCGCATTCTTTTTATTTCTTCTCGCGTAGTATTTCGGCGCCGCTCTTTGACGGTCTTATTGCCTCTTAAAATTTCTTCTTCAACTTCTTGCGATGACTGCCAAAAAAATAGATAGGGCGAAATAGTCGTTCCTAAAATTCCGCAAATTAGAAAAATCTGGTCTTTGGAAAAAGTGAGCGAAGGCATAACCGTGTGCCCTAATACTTCCCTCCAGTCCAGGCTGATGCAGAGCGCGGATATGACATAAGAAAATAAAACCAAAGCTAAATATTTCAAGTAGCGGGCATAGCGGGCGTAAGCGGTAAAGATTTGGAGAAGAAGCGAAGCCAGGGTGAAGAAGGCTACCAGTAAGAAAAAGCTTACTTTAGGGATGAATAATTGGGCGGCCTTGGCCATAATTCCAAGATCAGCTCCTAAATTAAAAGTATTGGCAAAAAACAAGATAGAGGCGACGGACATGATGGCCCAGCGGGGGTAATAAAGCTTAATGTTTCTCGCCAGCCCGCGGCCGGTAACCATGCCGATTCGGGCGCACATTTCCTGGATAACCGCCATCAAAGGAAAGGTTAGGGGCGCCAGCCATAAAAGCTGGAAGCCGTATTTGGCTCCGGTTTGGGAATAGGTGGCTATGCCGGACGGGTCGTCGTCGGCCGCGCCGGTTGTCAAACCCGGCCCCAGTTTGCGCCAATAGGCTTCGGCCGCTCGGACCGGCTTTTTGGAAATCAATTCTTTTTCCAGCTCTTCGGTTTTTTCCAGGCCTCTTTCCAAGGCGATTGAAGGCGCTTCAGCTATTTGTTCCAGGATATTCTTGCTCATGCCGGTATTATACCATACCCGGCTGAAATAATTAATGCGCCCCTTGCCGGCGGCTATTATAAATCCTTCTCATCCGACTTAATGGGTGTTATAATAACAATAGTTATCCACATAAGGTGTTAATCAATGCGCTTCCGGCAACTTACTCCTAAAATCAGCCAGATTGAAATCGATAATCCCAAGACCAAAAATAACAAGGTCCGCTGGGTTAATGTTTGCAATGCCGGGAAAGATGAGATAGAATATTTAAGGAAAAAATACAAGTTTGATCTAGCCCACCTGCGCTCCTCTTTAGCCCATAAAACCACCAACCGGCCCGTCGTTGAAAAAGGCGCCGATTATCTCTTTATAATCCTTCACTTCCCCACCGTCCTCTATAACACGATTTACCCCGGGGAAATAGAATTTTTTGTCGGACACGGCTTCCTTATTACTATCCACAATAATAATGTCGGCGTCTTGAACGATTTTTACAATTTATGCAAGAAAGACGGCGCTTCAACCCTTACTTACCAGTATGAATCGTCAGCAGTTTTGCTTTACGAACTATTAGAGCGGCTCTTAAATTCCTGTTTTCCGCTTTTGGACAAAACCGCGGACGATATTTCTAATCTCGAGGAAATAATTTTTGAAAAAGTGGAAAAAGAGTCAATTTTTAAACTTTTAGAACTGCGCCGGAACATTTTAAACTTTCGGAAAATTATGCAAAACCATAAGCACATACTGCGCAAGCTTATGGAGATGGAATCCAGCCTGGTTCCGGCCAATCAGATCCGCGGTTATTATAAAAAACTGATTGACGGTTCAGTAAGAATTTGGGAAATACTGGAAAACCAAAAAGAGATGATTATGATTTACGATACGACTTACGAGTCGCTTATGAATTACCGGCTTTCGGATATTATGAAAACCCTTACAATTTTTTCGGTAATCATTTTCCCGTTAACTTTGTTCGCGACGGTTTTTAGCATGAATTTAAACGGCATGCCGCTGGCTTCCCACCCCCAGGGCTTTTGGATTATTATCGCCCTGATGCTTTTCGGCTCTATAGGCATGCTTTTATTTTTTGAAAAGAAAAAATGGCTTTAACTCATTTTTTGAAACTCTTGCATATTTTACAAAAATATGCTTTAATATACAGTTAATTTTCCTTATCTAAGTACTTACTATTCTTGTACTTGTAGCTGAAAAAGTTCATTCTTACCACTTTGAACATTAATATAATCAACGATCTTTCGATCTTAAGGAGGATAAACCATGAATATGGATGTGCTTGAACCGGAAGAGAAGGAAGCTGTAATAGTGATTATTCAAGAAGAGGTGAAGGAAGAGCTAAGCTTCCCTCTCGATGAATTTAGAACGCTCTGCAATAAGTACAGCGAGCTGATTACCCAGTGTGAGCACTGCTACCGGGCCTGGCCTTCAGCCCCCAACGGTGGCACAACACCGCAGGAAATTTGCGCCAGAGAGATAAGTAGGCTGCACCTGCCGACGGAATGCCTTAAATATTTAGGCATTTTTATCAGCCATGGGCACTGTGATGAGTGCTCCGCTGTGATAAGGCAAAGAGTTCGAAGGATAGTGCAGCAAAAGGAGGGCAATCCTGATTGCTACGGCAAGAGGACTCCTCCGGCCTATTTCTGCGACCAGGCTGGATGCATCCACAAAGATCTTTGCCTTGTGGCCAGCCGGGCCAAAGTGGAATCGCCAATAAAATGGAGATATGCACTATGAGCCGAATGCGCTTGGAACCTCAAACAAAAAGCCCGCCAAACTACCCGGCGGGCTTTTCTCTTATTATTTATTGGTTCTACGCTGTGGCCGGCTTGATTCCGGTCTTTACTTCAACCGCGGTAATTCTTTCTTCAAATCTATCGTGAGCGGCCTTGTTCATGTCATGTTCTTCTTTATGGTTCTTATAATCCTTGGTAATGCCGTCAACCGCTTCAAGTATCTCATTCTTAAACTGTTTTAAATCATCCTTAGTGGCCAAATCCTTTATATCATCCTTGGTTGCAAAAGTCCTAAACATCTTTTGGCTAAAATCTTCAAATTCGCTCTTTAGTACTTGTTTTAGCTCCCGTTTAAAAAAACCTTTGGTAACAGGCTCGTTCTCTTGTTCTGGCGTTAAATCTTCTGTTAATATTGTTGTCATACCCCCTTACTTATATAGAGTTGTTAAGTAATAATAATTATACTCCGCCCTTCGGATATATTCAAGTCTTATTTTGCCCGTTAGTTTCTGGATTTTCCCAGCAGGCCGGATTATTCGGATTCAACTGGCGCGGTAGCCGCGGACGGCGATGATTGAACTTGAACGTCCGGACTTCCGGTCGGCCCGGAAGACGACGTGCCCTCCATAATCCTTACCGGCCCGCCGCCGTCTTGTTCCTTCCGCTGGTCAATTATTTCTTTAACCAAAGGAACGACAATGTATTTTTGGTTAAAGTATTGAATTTCGTTTTTCGTTATCGGGAAAATCAGGGCCGGAACCAATAATTCGTCGCTTATATTGTTCTTATATATCCACATACGGGCTAAGCCTAAAGCCGGTGTGCCGACTTCAATTTGCCTGGTTTTAGAAACTGGGCGGCTGTCATCTTCCCGCCCTCCGTAGAGCATTGGTATAATTCCGCCGCTACTATTGGAATTTTTCATCAGTTCCAGTATTTTCGCCTGGTCAGTTTCCACCGCGTATAAGGAAGTCTGGTAATTTTGCGAAGCTAAATTCCAAACCCCGCTGACCCGCTTATCGCGGACGCTTATTGATATATTCACGCCCTGCTTATTGCCCCATTCGTCAAATACCGGCTGGCTGTTGACCATCTGCGGATAAATAACGCTAATCGTTTCCGGGAAGTAATAATCAGCTTTATTGGCAGTGTTGGCGTAATAAATTTTCCAGTCATCCTGCACTTCGCCCGGCCCGAATCCGTCCAGCTTAATTTCGTATTCCTTTAAGAAATTATCGGCAATTTTTATCGCCTCATCATTCGACGGCAAGTCAGACTCTTTAACTCTAATCGAATTCCAGCAGGCCTTGTCCCGGCACTTATCACCCGGCTGCGGCCATTTTAGCCAATTTTGGTTAAAGGAAAAATTGCCTTCGGTAAAATTTATGTAAACGCTAAAGCCGTAATCCCGGTTTTCTATTAGGTTCACGTTGTCGACGCTAGCGGATTGGAATTTTTGGAGGTTCACTCCGTCAAAATTAAAATTTGAAAAAATATCGCCCGCGCTGATTGACTGGCCAAAGCCTTTAACTCGCTTATAGACCGGCATTTCAGCCGCAGTTATTTTTATGTCCTCCCCTTTGTATACATATTCGTAGTTAAGCTGGGGCGGCAAGACGCACCCGCCTTTTTCATCAGGCATGCATACCATAGATTTATCCGCCGCCGGAGCCGAACTAACAGCGCCTGACCCGCTTTGGCTAATTAAAGGCGTCGGAGTTATTGAAGAAAGCGCTTTAGTCTGCGTTTCCGCGCTATTAGAGCTTGTAATGCCAGCGGCACCGCCCGTGCTTAATGCTAAATTATTGGCTTGAACGCTTTTTAAATCAAAAGCGTTCCTCCCGACGCTCGCGAAAGCGGCTTTTAAGGAAATTTTATTTTTGGTGAAATTGAGGACGTTCGAAGAATTTTTACCGGACAGCTGGATAATCGCAATCCCGGCGATAAACATCACCGCGATTATGCCGATTGCCAGATATACTTTTTTAAGAAGAGGCATACAATATGATTAAATAATTAAATTTTTCTAACTCTCGTTTCCGCGCTCGCATCCTCGACGGAGTATCCAAGGGAATTAAGCTTATCTCGTAAGTCATCGGATTTTTTCCAGTCTTTTTCTTCCCTGGCTTTTTTCCGCTGATCTGCTAAAGCCTGGATGTCATCCGGCAAGGATTCTTCTTCCGAAAGCGCGCGGCTTAAATTAAGGCCTAATACTTTGTCAAAATCCATAACAGTTGCCATTTTTTCTTCCCCGGTAATTTTGGATTTTAAAAGGTCCTGGACGACCGCCATAGCCCGGGGCATGTTAAGATCATCGTTTATAGCCCGTAAAAATTTTTCTTTGTATTCTGCGTTAATTGATTTTTTAGTTTTGAAGCGTGAAAATTCTCTAACTTGGTTATATAAATGAAGAAGGCCTTTTTGAGCGGAAAGCATGGATTCTTCGGAATATTCCATGGGTTTCCGGTAGTGGGTTTGAAGGGCGGCGAATCTAAAGGCCAGCGGATTTAAACCTTTTTTTATAATGGCGTTTTCTAAAGTAAGGAAATTCCCTTCGCTTTTAGCCATTTTTTTTCCGCCGCCGATTATTAAAAAAGCGCCATGCATCCAAGTCTTAACCCAGGGCGCAACTCCGGTAGCGGCTTCGGTTTGGGCGATTTCGTTAGTATGGTGAATATCGATATGATCTACCCCGCCGCAATGGATATCAAATTGCTTGCCCAAATACTTAACGCTCATAGCCGAACATTCGATATGCCAGCCCGGAAAGCCTTTTCCCCACGGCGAATCCCATTCCATCTGCCGTTTTACCTCTTTGGGTGTAAATTTCCACAAAGCAAAATCAGTCGGATTTTTCTTCTCGTCATTTTTTTCCACCCGGGCGCCTTCCTTTAAAGTGCTTAAATTTTTATGGGAAAGCTGGTTGTAGCCTTTAAACTTGGAAGTATTATAATAGACGCCGTCCGAGGTAATATATGTGTACCCCTTTTTTTCCAAGGCGCTGATCATCTCAATCTGCTCTTTAATATGATCCGTAGCCTTAGGCATTATATCCGGCAGAAGGATGTTTAAGGCCTTCAAATCTTTTAAAAACGCTTCAGTATAAAATTCGGCGATTTCCCAGGCGGTTTTTCCTTCCCTTTTCGCGCCAGTCTCGATTTTGTCCTCGCCCATATCCCGATCGCCGGTCAAATGCCCGACATCGGTAATGTTCATAACATGCTTTACCTTGTAGCCGTTATAGACGAGAACCCGTTTTAAAACATCTTCAAATAAAAAAGTCCTTAAGTTCCCGATATGGGCGTAATTATAAACCGTCGGCCCGCAGGTATAAAGCCCGGCCTTTTTGTCCTGTATGGGTGTAAATTCCTCTTTTTTGCGGGTTAGGGTGTTATATAATTGGAGTTTCATATAGTAATTCTACCTAAATAAGTCAATTTTTACAAATTATAAAACAGGGTATTTTATTTCTAAAATACCCTGTTAATATTAATCATGTTATTCGTTTTCCGATTCCGATCGTTTTTTCGCGTATTCAATAGCTTCCCGCAGAAGTTGTATAATATTTTCATTCTTTACTTCCCTGCCATCTAATTCTTTTAATACGTCTTCAGCCACCTGGATATTCTTTCTAAGGGGTTCTCCAAATGAATCATTAAGCAACGCAAGACAGCTATGATATAAATAAAGGGATGGGACATTATGAAAATCACGTTTTTCCTTGTCATTTTTTAGAGTTGGTGCTGGGGGCTTTTCTTGTTTTGGTGATTCCATAAGAGTAGATATTAATACATCCCCGGGAATTCTTTTTTAACCGCTTCTTTGGTCGCTTCATCGGTTACGATTGTCAGAAGCTTTCCGACCGCCAGCTTGGCGTTATCGGTTTCCCCGATTTTTTTATAAAGCAAGGCTACGCTGTATAAGGCGTTCGCGTGGCTCGGGTTTTGCTGGAGGATGGCTAAGAAGAGATTTTCGGAGTTAGTTAAATCTTCATTCTTCTTTACCGCGCCGTTGGCGGACGAACCAGCGTCAACGCTTAAATTTTGTTCATCAGCCGGGGTATTATTTACATCGGCGGTGGCAATATCTTTTGAGGCGTTTTGGGAAATATTCGGATTGGAGATGCCGCGATTAAAGTAAAGCCGGCCTAATTCAAACTGGTAGTCGGCGTTATTGTTGCCGAAAATTACCGCGCTTTTTAATTGTTCAATCGCCTCATCGTTCTTGCCGAGCGTTTCGTAAGCAATTCCTTTGCCGTAGAAAGCGGCGGCAAAATCATTTTTCTTGGCAATCGCTTCATCGTATTTTTTAATGGCTTCATTGATATTAAATTCTTTTTCGGACTTTTCAGTCTGGGCGTTCGCTCGGGCCATGTTGATTAAAGCCATGCGCAGATACGGGACCGGATTATCCGGTTCTAATTCAGCCACCTTGCTATACAGGTTTTCCGCCCATTCCAGGGCGCCGCGGGTATAAAAGCTAGCGTTCTCGTAAATTAGAGCCAAAGCTTCGTTGTTGCCGGCCTGGTTGGGGTTTATCTCAATTGCCTGCTTTCCGGAATTGACCGCCGAGCTTAAATAGCCCTGGATTTTATTTTGATCTTTGGCGTTTAAAGCTTCCTGGTTGGCTAAGGCCATGTAATTGTTGGCCAGATTTAGGTAGTAAATATCCTGATAAGGCGAAAGGGCGACGGCTTTATTCAAGCGTTCGATTTTTTGGTCCGCGTTCGGGGCGGCCAGGGCCTTTTGCGCGTATACGTCGGCAATATAAATTTTCGCGCCCATCGTAAAGAGGACGGCCACTCCGGCGGTTACCCCTAAAAATACGGCCGCCAGGGCCAAAGCGAATTTCGGCGAGGTGCGGAAGGACAAATTGAGGCTCTTAAACTTTTCCGGGTAAATATGGATAGCGGTTACAATCGTAAAAGTGGAAACGATCATGAGAGATACTATCAAGGAATTGTTTAAAGAGAATAAGAGCGCGTATATCAGGGCCGCGATAAAAGAGGCGGACGCGGCAAGCAGGATATGCGACTCCTCATTTTTTTCCGCTTTCAATAAGGCCATGAATATCATGGAAATTACGATTAGGCCGATAGCGACTACCGCGAGCGTCCCCAGCGCCCCGACTGAAGCCGCTAATTCAAAAAGCGCGCCAGAGCCGGAATCAAACCGGACGTTCCATAAAGGCGAGAGGTTGAATTCCCCGCCTTTGAACTTGGAAAAGCTATAATAAAATGTGCCCGGACCAGAGCCTAAGAAAACGAATTTTTTCAGGCTGGATTTGGCGATATCAAAGGAAGCGCTGCGCGAAAGGCTCACTTCGGCCGGCAAATTAAGGTTAACCAAGTTAAAATTCCCCAAAACCAGAAAAACGATTAATAAGAGAAAGACTCCGACCGGAATAATGAGTGAGTTGTTGGTAATTGGGACGATTTTTGAGAGGAAAAACATTAACACCACCACAATAGATACAATCGCTACTGGCCAGTAAGTAAAACCGTTTAAGAGGAAAAGCGAAATAATGTCAGCCAGAAGTATCAAACCTAATCCGATTTTTAAGGCGATTTGAGCGCCGGCTTTCAATTTCGGGAATATTTTTGACGCTTGGGCGATGGCAACAACTAATAGGGGCATGATTATTACAAGAAACATAGTCAAGCCGGTTAGTGAGCCAACTGGATTAAAGCTGTTGGTTCTGGTCATGCCTATAGGCAAAATATAAATCTTAAAAAGCTGTAAGAGCGAATAAATAATAATCAGACCCGAAGATGCCAGTAATATCGAAAACAGTTTCTTTATCCGCGCGCGGGTAATGTTATTTACCAGAAGATAATAGAAAAGAACAAAAGCGACAACGGCTAAAAAACTCTTGGCCGGATTGCCGTAAGTTCCGATAAGCGAATCTTTTTTCGATATGGAAAAGAAAGTAGAAGCCAAAAATATGGCCAGTGCGGCTAAAATCGGCCAGTCAAGCGGAGTCCGCTTGATTTTTAATTCACCCACAATCACCCCTTTAGTAACCCAGGCGACAACGCCGATTAAAACTAAAAAGTAAAAAAGCATCATCTTCTCAAAGCCTACTCCCTGGGAAACCAGCCCAGTGAAAAACAGCGGGCAAAGAAGAAATATTCCCGCCAGGCACGAAAAAATAATGTAGTCGATTGCCTTGGCTTTTGCATCCATTCCATCGGACGCGGCGCTTAAACTTTTCCCTCCGCTCTTGAATATGTTGGCCATAGTGTTAATTCTTTTCCGCCTGAATTCGCGTAAAAAGAATCTGAATTATTATTAAAATATTTTAATTAATTATACTTCCTTCTTAAGGATTCAAGCAAGCCGGCGTAAAACGAAAGGTTGTTTATGCTGGCGATTCTTTGCCCCAGGCTTTCATTATTTTTTAAAAGGTAATAAAGATAAGCCTTTTTGTGCCGTCCGGCCGAAGAAAAATCTTTTTTGTACCGGCTGTTGGTTATGTTAATACCATTATAGTAAATTTTACCCCTTCTTAGCAACTCCCCTTCTTTAGCCTGGAAAAGGCGGCCGTGGCGCCCTTCCCGGGTCGGGATGACGCAGTCAAACATATCATATCCCAGCCGGGCGCATTGGAGGATGTCATTCGGCGTACCGATGCCGAGGGCAAAGCGGATTTTATTTTCCGGAATCAGTTCGGCCGTATATTTTAGCATCCCTTTTAAAAATTTCCCCTGGCTGTTAACGTGCCTTGCCCCAAAGCCGTAGCCGTCCCAGCCGGCCGCGCAAAGCCCGTCAAAACAAATTTTTCTTAAGTCTTTATACTCCCCGCCCTGGATTACGGCAATCGCAAGCGGGCGGCGGGCGGCGGGAATTTTTCTTTTTTTAATTTGCTTCAAATATTCCTCGCGGCAGCGCGCACCCCAGGCAATAGTCCTCTCAACTGATTTTTCAATTTGTTTTTTTTCCGCTTCGTTCGGCGGACAGTCGTCAAAAGAGACAATTATATCAGTCCCTAAATCAAATTGGATTTCTATGGATTTTTCCGGCGTTAGCAAATGCTCTTTGCCGTCAACCGGAGACTGGAAATATACTCCTTCGTCGGAAATTTTTCCCAGGGGCTTTTTGCCGTTTTTCCTCCGGGCCAGGTTCTGCACTAAAGAAAAAACCTGGTAGCCGCCCGAATCGGAAACAAGCGGCCTCGTCCAGCCCATAAATTCATGTATTCCCCCCGCTTTTTTAATAATATCCGTTCCAGGCTGTAAAAATAGATGGTAAGTGTTTACCACCATAGCCTCTACTCCGGCTTCCGTTAAGTCGCGGTTGTCCAGAGTTTTTACGTATCCGCGGGTTGCGTCCGGCAGAAAGACCGGCGTTTCTAAAGTACCATGCGGCGTATGTACGCGTCCATGCCTTATTCCCTGGCTGTCAGTATTAGTTAATTGAAACATTGTTTAAGGTTATTTTACGGTTATCTAACTACCCCGTCTGACGCGCCGATTTCGTCATCTTCTAATTTTGTAGTTTTGGCTTTAGAAGTGCCTGAAACCGAAGAATTAGTTTCCGAATCCAGTCCGCTCGCAACCGATCCGGCCGATAAAACCATGATTTTGTTTTTGTCGCTTTCAACCGGTGAAACGCCGATAGAAAATTCAGCCGTTAAGTCCTGGCTTAAAACCGGAAGACGGCCGACGTTCCAGGTAATCTTTCTTTCCGCGTCATTATACTCAATCTGTCCGACATTCGAGTAGCTCTTTCCCGCGTAACTTACCCCATCCGGCAATGCCATCTCGACTTTAGTGCCGGATAATTCATGGATGTTTCCGCCGATAGCCCAGGTAGTTTTATAAGTCGTTGCTTCTCCGGCTTTGGGCGGCGTCGGTCCGGTTCCGACCGGCAGGTTGTCGTCATTAAAGTACTGGATTTTTTCGGTAAAATTCAATTGGCTGTTTACCTTGTTTATTATGGTATTGCTCACATTATCTTTTTCTCCCTGGCTGCCGGAAACATTATAGCGGGCGTAATTTTTAATTTCAGCTGAAGAGCTTGCGCCTATCCGGTCTTTAACCTTTAATTTAAATTCAATGCTCCCTTCACTCCCCGGCGCGACGGATTCAAGCTGGGGAATTTCGTTTTTCGACCAGCTTATAGTATTGCCGCTCACTTTTCCCTTGTTTTGATCAGATAGCCCGGCCCAGTCAATCGCGCCGCCGTCAATAACGGCCATAATAACGACGTCTTTTAAGGTGGTTTCGCCCTTGTTAGAAAAGCTCAAAAGGTAGTTTAGATCATCTCCGAGGTTCACTCCCTGGTCATTTTTTGAACCGTTGATGATTAGATTTAAGGACAAATCGCCCTTGATAACATCAAAGCTAAACTGTTTTTCGAATATAGGATATTTTATTCCGCCGTATTCAGTCGAAATGACAGCGGTAAGCTGGTCGGTATCCGCTTTCTTTTGGGTTATCTTAAACTTAACCGGGAATTGCCTTTCTTCACTGGATAATTCCCCTACCCTCCACTCATTGGGCGAGGTTGATGAAACCTTGATCCAGCTTAATAGAGAAGGGCCGGAGACAATTTCTAAATTGCCGTTTTGGGAATTCAGGGCCATAGTAAAATTGTCCAGGTAGTTTTCATCCTGTTTTTTAAAATTAACATTAATCGTGTTTTCTTCGCCGATTAGGGCACTGGAAAAATTGTCGAAGTTAAAATCAATTCCAATTCCGGCTACCGCGATTTCAAAAACCGCGGTTTTTTTGAATTCGGAAGAAAAATTATCCGGAACATACGCCGCTTCCGCGTAGATTGAGCTTTTATCGCCGGCCTTCGAGAATATTTTTCCCCTCACCCTTATTTCGCCTGATCCGTTGGGGCCAAGGCTTTCAGTTTTCCACAAGTAATTTTTCGTGCTGGACGCGGAAACCGCTTCCGGATTGGAGGACAAAACTACAAAATTTTCCGGAAAAACCGCCCGGATT
The DNA here is from genome assembly GCA_041661505.1 of Patescibacteria group bacterium. Lineage (NCBI taxonomy): Bacteria > Patescibacteria group bacterium. Next base: position 27,241 of record JBAZUF010000006.1, read on the forward strand.
CCCAAAGCTTTTATATCCACTTTTTCCAGATTCTTGTAAGAAAGAACTATTTCTACTTCTTCGCCGGCCATTACCATGTCTTTACTGGGGGTTATTACCAAATTAAAATGCTCATTAGCCGGAGCCTTTTTGACATAATCGTAATAAAGCCAGCCCGCAAGCGACGAAATAGCCAGGGCCGAGATAAGAACAACTGACCAAAAAACCGCGCCATGGCCTTTTTTTATGTCGAATTTTTTTACGTCGACCATTTCGCCATTATCGCCTTCATAAATTTCAACCAGGCTTTCATTTATTTCTTCATTTTTGGCTTCCGCGCTTTCCGCCGGTACCGGGGCGGCTGAATTTTTAGAGTCAAGATTTTTTTTCTTCCACATATTTTTAAATTTAATGGTAAATTTGAAAAAAATTTCTGTTTAGTAAATATTTTTAGAAATTATTTTTTTTCCAGGATTGCTCCCCAGTATTTGTCTGAATCAAGCTTTGCGCCAACGCTCCAGCCGGTGTTTTCTGCCGGCTGGTTCTCGGGGTATTTCCATTTAACATTAAAACCGGGGTCCAGGCTCAAAATTGAATTAAAATAAGTATTAACGCTTCCCGGCTGTTTTTCAACCATTAAACTGTATGGGTAAAGGGACGTTTGGCCGGGGTTAAAGAAAGCCAGGACGATTTCCTTCCAATTTTTTTCATTTTCCTTTTCGGCTATCCGGAAAGGCAGGCGGTATTTTATATTTATCTCAATCGTTTCGCCGGGATCGACTTGCGACCAGTTGGCAAAAACCGTCTTTCCGAACTCATTGTAAATTTTAGTTTTTGAATTGGGATCAGTCCGTCCCGAACCCTCGCCTTTTAAAACATCCGCGTCATCGGTAAGGCTAACATAGCTTTCTTTATAAAGGCTTTGGTCAACCGGGTCAAAGCCGTAAGCTTCCAAAAGCTCTGAACCAAGAGGCACGTAAATCCGCATCCAGTCAACGTTCCGCGAACCGGTGAAAGCTTCGCCAGGCGCGCCCGAATGCGCCCGAATAATTTTTAAGGTGTCGATAATATTCCCCTCTTTGTCGATTTCGGCTTTGTGGCTTATAGTTTCTTTTATGGCTTTATCGGTTTTTTGCCCGCCGATATTGGCGTTAGCTACCATTAAATAATCGCCGGCAGTAGCGGATATTCCGGCGTCCCAGCCGTATCTTTTAACTTCCTCCTGCAACTGGCTGTCGTTAAAAAAAGTTAGAATTTGCTTTTCATTCAAACTGGATTCAAGCGCCTGCGCCAGTTCGATAAAATTATCCTTGGATATTTTTTTCGGCAGTTCATCCATCATCTTATACATCAAATCCCCGATTATTTTTTTCGGCTTGCCAGTCGCCCTTTGTTCCGGATCTTCGGTAATCGATTGGGTTGCTGTCCAGAAATTGTCCGATTCTATTATAACGCCGTATTCGCTCTTTAAGTCGATCGGGCCGGTAATTTTTAAAAGCTTTTCCAAAACTGTCGGCGTAAGGGCGATTACGCCGTCAACCGTTGACCCGTCGCTATTTTCGTAAAACCATTCAAGCTTTTTAGCGCTAGCCGGCCAGTCCGGCCACCAGTTGGCGTCCCAAAAGTACCACCTTGGCCCCAAAATATGCATCGCTTCCGGCGCCCGGACGAGCTTTGAGAGCGCCCCCTTGGTATCATATCCGCCGCCTTGCGGCACCTCAAGTTTTTTTATTTTTCCTTTATCCAGGTCCAAAATCGCGAAACTGCCCAGGAACCCGCCGGATCCGCGCATCTCGGCATTGTTTTCGAAAATGAGCAAATAGCGCTTTTTTTCTTCGCCGCCCAATAGCTTAGTCATCGTCCCCGATAATTCTACTACATCCTGGAGCATCCCGGCGGTTTCTTTCCCCGCTTTGCTCATTTTTACAAAATTGTCTTTTTGATTATCCGGGATATTATTCAGATTTATTTTGCCGGCTACCTGATCCAGCTGAACGGCCAAATCCCGGGCCTCGGAAATTTTCGGGGTAAATTCGCGCAGTATATCGATTATCGGTTTTCTTTCATTATTCCCCGCCGCTGAAAAAAGAATGTCCATCGCCCCTGACAAACTGCCCCCCAAGGCGCTCGCGATCTGTCCGGCCGCTAAAATATTTTTTGATTCAGAAGCTAGCTTTATATTTTCGTCCGGAATTAACCCGGCTAGCACCAAAAATCCGTCGTTAATGCCTTTAATTTGAGCTTCGGCGGCCAGGAAATTTTCGCTGGCCTTTGAAAAATTATCTTCGGCTTCGTTAAACTTAAATCCGCCGAGAGCTTTTCCCGCCGATACCATATTGCCGAAAGCGTCAATCGAAACGCCGAGAACTTTTGCCTTGGCGGCCGGCAAGTTCATTGATTGGTAAAAAGTAAAGGCCTTTACCGGCAGAATTAAAATTATTATTAAAGCCAAAAAAGAAAAAGCCGGTCGAAAGGAGCTTCTTTTAAACTTAGGCATTAATAATTTCCACTGGAATTTTTCTTTTTTTTGGGCAGGCGCATATGATTTTATCTGGCAGGTGCTTTCATCACGGATTTTTTCATTTCTTGATGGCAACTCGTTATGGCAAGCTAGTTTTTCGGAAGACAGCTTCCTGCCTTTAACTTCCTTAAAAAGATATGTCGGTAAACGCCTGATCGGGCCAGCCAGATATCTTAAGAGCCCGAAGGGAAATAAAATTCCATGCTTGGCGATTTTTGGTAAATTCCTAAAGGTAAAAAGCGTCCCGCGGGCGAATTTTTCAAAACTCCAGCTAGACAAGCTTACTGCCGGGCTGATTAAATAGTAAACCAGGTTATAAGAAAGTTTGATGAAAAATACCATCAGCCATCCGGCGGCATATGACAAAAAGAAAACCAGCCGCAAGCCAGCCGCAAGCAACCGGAAAAAAAAGATGATAAAGCTGAACACTGCCAGCCGGCGCAGTTTCGAAGATTGTATCTTTTTCACCCAGTCCGTGTTCAATGTAAATTTCCAATTCGGTAATTTATACCCGGTGCCGCTTCTTACGAATTTGCCCTTAATATTATTTAATAGTCCCGGGCTTTTTACTTCTTCCCGCGGTTTTAAGTCAATAACAAACTTCGACGGTTTATCGGCCGGTTTGAACGCTTCCCAATTTTTATAATTTTTTGCCATTATTTCCAAAAAATTTAGGAAAATTTTCAATTACAAAAAATCCCAATCACCTTTGAGCGCATTTTCTTAATTATAACATAAGTATAACTAATGCAAAAGGGTTTTTAGCGTTAATTTAGACAATAAAAAAGGACCCTAACAAACGCGTGTAGAATCCTGGACATGTATTAGCTTAAGAGGTTTTAAATGATCAAGCCTTTTTCTGCCATTTGGATTTGGCTTAAATTAAACAAAAAACCGGGATTCACCCAGTTTATCTTTTTTGGCATGTGTGCTACTACAACCGACAAAATTGTCATTTTAAAATAATTCCAAGGATATCTTCGGCTGCCTTCGTCCACGATAAATCATAAAGGCTGGCTGTTCCCTTTTCTATCAGGCTGGAGCGCATGTTGTCATTACCGCATAAACTAGACATCTTATCGGCTAAGTCATTTTTATTACCCGGCGCGAAAAACAAAGCCGCGTCTTTTCCGTTCTCGCGCATTACGGGAATATCGGCAACAATGGCCGGCGTTCTTGCGTCCCAAGCTTCAAAAAGCGTAATTGAAGATCCTTCATCGGCGCTAGGATGGACGAGTATGGCCGATTCGGCCAATAGCCGCCACTTTTTTTCTTCCTCTAAGTAACCGGTTAAAGTTATTTGATTTTGCAGGTTAAGCCGGGATATAAGCGCTAAAAGGCCATCATATCCATAACCCGGTTTGCCGGCTAAAACTAAATTCCAGCCGGCATGGCCTTTTTTAAATTCATAAAAGGCCTTAATTAAGATGTCGATGGATTTCTTTTTTTCAAGGCGCCCTATAAAAATTATCTGATTTTTTCTTTTTTTATTCCGGCTTAAATTTTTTTTTGGGGTGTAGGCCATAGGAATGACGGCAATCCTGTCCAGCGGCACAGAGCACCACTTAATAATTTCGCTTTTTGAATACTCGGAAATAGAGATTATTTTTTTCGCCCTTTTTAAATTCCGGTTCAGCGCGTAGCTTTGGGCGAGCCTTTCGAAAAATGAGTATTTTTTCGGATTGGATTTAAAAATTACGTCATGAATCGCGGCAAAGCTGTTTTTCGGAGCGTTTTTCGGGATATAATAGGCTGGAGTAAAAAAATAATCCGGCGGAGAATATTTTAGTTCGCCGGCCAGCGCGCGCCTGGTCCAATTTCTTTTAGCCGGAATGACTTTTTGGATTTCTGACGGTAAATTCTTCAACGTATACGGTGCGTATAGGCGCAGGCGGATTCCGGCTTTTTTTGCCGCCGGAATCAGGCAGTCGATTAAATTTTTCGAATATACTTCAACTCCGGTACGCCTCCCCTCCCCGGGATATTTAGGATTTTCCGAACGCGAGGCGTCAACTCCTAAAACCGGCCGCTCGGGGTTATTGTCGGAAACAACTTTTTCCAATCTTCGCATAAAGACTTCGGCGTCGTATTTTTTCGCGTGGTCTTCGCATATCTTGCGGCGGGACTGGCACCATTCGCTCGTCATGGTTTTGACCGCCTTAATTACATCCTCTTCGCCCGGATCGGCCTTAATTAAAATTCCCGTCTCGCCGTCAACAGTCGATTCGACCAGGCCGCCTTCGCGGACTCCTAAATAAGGTTTCCCGGCCGCATTAGCTTCCAGATGCGTAATCCCCGCGTCCTCGTCTATCGGAATGTAAACCGCCGCCCGGCAGCGGCCGGCCAGTTCTTTGAGCTTTTCGTCGTCTATCCAGCCAAGGACGGTGATATTCGGCGCGCCTTCGGCAATTTTTTTGACAATTTCTAAACGCGGCCCGCCGGATGCGACTATTAATTTTTGTTCCGGCATCTTCTTAAAAGCTTTGACTATCAACTCTACTCTTTTCGCCTCATCCACCCTTCCCCAGGATAAAAAGTAATCCCCTTGCCCCCGCCACTTAAATTCAGCGGTTAGAATCGGCGGCCAAATGACACAGCTGGCATCGCCTCCGGTATGGGCGATTATTCTTTTCCGCACATTTTCCGAATTGGCGATGTTGATGTCGAATTTTTTTACGGCCCTTAAATAAAGCCATTTCCAAAAGCGGGCAAAGGCCGCGTAAGCCGGACGGAGATACATGGGATACATGTTCCGGGATAATTCGTATTGATCAAAAACGCGGCGCGGAGTCGAATGAGTGTAGACGATTTTTACCGCGGTTTTTTTCGCGTAATTGGCTACCGCTTCCGTAGCGGTTTGGCCTGAAGCAATCAATAAATCGTATTTTTTAAACAATTCCCTGTTATTCCAAAATAAATAACGCAGCCAAAAAAAGCGGACAACCCGCACCCCGATAATTTTATTTGAGAGCGGGGCAAGGCGCGGGCCCAATTTTTTTTGATATTCGGAAAAAGTATCCGGATGGGCGTAGGCCGTAATAAAGTCCGCGTTAAGGCGCAGAGCGAGAAGCAAGACTGTTCTTTCTCCGCCGCCGCGAAAACCCAGATGGTCGTGTACTATAGCGATCTTCATCCTGGTTTGTTTAATTATTCCGCCGGGCGGAATTAGAAATCGTTAGTTATTAATTTTAAGCCGGCCTTGAGTATTTGCTGATGTTATAAATTATGCCAGCGGCGCCCATGGCCGCCATAATCGATGACCCGCCGTAGCTTACAAACGGCAAAGGGACGCCGGTCATGGGAATTAAATTAATAATTCCTCCGATATTAACAAAAGCCTGGATGATTAGCCAGCTTGTTAAACCCAGGCCCAAAATTTTTCCGTACCCGTCCGGCGCGTTAATCGAGATTTTAAAACCGCGGTAAAATATTGCCAAATACATCAAAACCAGCGAAACGCTAAAAATAAATCCGGTCTCTTCGCTAATAATGGCAAAGATTGAATCGCCGGTCGGCTCGGGTAAATAGGAAAATTTTTGCCTGGAAGCGCCGAGACCCCGGCCGAAGAATCCGCCGGAACCGACGGCAATCAGCGCCTGGTTAGTTTGGTAGCAGACGTTCTGGGTATCGTATTGGGGATTTAAAAGGCAGCGGAAGCGATTCCTTTGATACTCTTTTACCTGCAATAAGCCAAACAAGCAAACCGCCGCCACAAGCATTATAGTCGCGATGTGCCGGGTTCGCCCGCCCGCGACAAAATAGACTATAAGAGAGCTCGCGCCGATTATGGAGAGGGTTCCGATGTCCGGCTGAAGGATCATCAAAAACGCGATAACCCCCATGACGATAAGAAAAGGCAAAATTCCTTCCTGGATATTTTTTAGCTTGCCCTGTCTTTTTTCCAGCCAGGCGGCCAGATATAATAAGAATGAAATTTTTACGAATTCGGAGGGCTGGAGCGAAAAACCAAAAACATTAATCCAGCTCCGGGCCGAGCCCCAGCGGGCCGAGAGCCCGGGGACAAAAACGAGCAGGAGGAGAAGGATGGAAAAAATCAGCATTAAGTGCGCATTCTTTTTCCAGTAGCCGTAGCTCACCTTGGCGGCAATTAAAAAAACAACAACGCCCAAAAAAATCCCCTCTAACTGATGTTTGACAATATAATAGCTGTCTCCGTATTTTAAATAAGACGAGGCGGAAGACGCGCTCATTAAAGAAACCAGGCCGAATAGCGTAAGAATGCCAACCAAAATTAAAAAAACTTTGTCGCCCTGAAAGCGGCCGTCCGGCTTTGCGAAGTCGTTTTTATTTCGAAATATTGGCATGGTTGTTTTTAATCCAAGACCGGGCAAATTATTATCCGCTCCATTCGCTGGCAGACTGGCCCTCTGTTGCCTAAAATTGCTTGTCCAGAACAAAAATTATCAGGCCGATGGCGGCTGAAACCCAGCCAATCACCCAAAAGCGCATGACGATTTTCGGCTCGCTCCACCCCAGGGCTTCAAGGTGGTGGTGGAACGGAGAGGATATAAATACTTTTTTTCCGCCCCTTAATTTTTTGGAAAGAATTTGGATTATAGTTGAGGCGGCTTCGATGACAAAAACCAGCCCCACAAACGGCAGGATGAAAACCGTGTTGGTATATATGGCCACCAAAGCTAAAGTAATACCCAAGGAAATTGATCCGGTATCGCCCATAATAAAGCGGGCCGGGTTGATGTTAAACCATAAAAAGGCCAAGAGCGCGCCGACGATTACGGCGCAAAAAACCGCCAAGTCGTATTTGCCCATGATAAACGCGATAATTGAGTAAGTGGTAAAAGAGCTTAATAATATGCCGCCGGCCAGCCCGTCTAGCCCGTCGGTTTGGTTAACGGCAAAAGCGGTCCCGACTACAACGGCGATGAAAAAAATAATGTAAAATCCGCCTAAGGCATAAGTTCCTAAAAACGGAACATGGACGATGTCCCAGCTTAGCTTAAAGTAAAACCAAAGCGCGCCGACCAAGGCGATAACCGCGTAGATCGCCAGTTTGTGGCTGAATTTAATTCCCCGGTTTTTATAGCCCCGCCGCCGCACATCAAGATAGTCATCGAATAAGCCGACCGCCGCGGAAGAAACAAGACAGCCTAAAGGCAGCCAGGTTTCCGACCGGGAAAGGAAATTCAGTCTGGCGAATAAATTTTGCGGCCATAGCTTGGCCAAATAAAAAAAGCCTAAGCCGAATAGGAGCGTCGTTACCCAGACTAAAATCCCGCCCATAGTCGGAGTGCCGGATTTATGGGCATGGAGCCGGGAAAAAATCGGCGTCGAGCCGTCGTTCCGGATTTGCTTCCCCAGCCGGTATTTGTAGACAAAATGAGTAAAGAGCGGGGTCCAGGCGATAGTAAAAATAAAAGCGAATGAACTGAAAAAAAGCGCCCGGATAATTTGGAAGTCAGACATAATAAAAATTATCTGAAATTGATAATGTAAATAAGGCCTAATGAAAGCAAAAGATAGGCGTTCGCGGCCAGGCTGGCAAAGATAAGGAGGTAGGAAAAATATTTTCTATCCTTTTTAACTATCATTGAAACTACTGCGTTTGCCGTTAAAATTACCAGCCCGAGCACCGGAATAACATAAAGCTTGTTTAAGCCGCCGATCAAATCGATTCCCGAATTTACGTTATAATGGAGGATTAAGAGGTCTTGGCTGGAGCTTTTAATAATGGCGAATGAAAAAACCAGGCTAAGAATGATAAATAACAAAACCAGCCCGGAAAGGGGTTTTATATAAGGGAGATTCAGCCAATCCTGAAAATTTTCCTTCGCTGCCTGCCGAAGGAGATAGAAGTCAGGCAATTTTACCGAATGGAAGATGTCTTTCATCTGTTTGGCGGCATAATTTAAGTTTACGGCGCTAAAAACAATCTACCATAAATTTACGAAAAATTGAAGGGCGGGTGAAGTTATGGTATAATTTCATTAAGCCTAACACCCCGGCAAAGGGTTTCTCCGGCATGGGGTTTTGAATGAGGCCGTAAAAAATTTTCGGTATGTTTACAGACCCCCAGCTAAAAAAAATTCTCCTGTTCAATAAAATTTTATCGGAAAAAGAATTTGCCGAGGTGGAAAATGAATCCCGCAAAAAAGACAAAAAAATCGAAAACTACCTCTTTGAAAAAAAAATCCTAAACGTTAATTCGCTTTATGACTGCGCCGCTAAATATTATAAAGTCCCTTTTATCAATTTAAAAGACCGGGCGGTTAGAAAAGATATTTTAACTTTATTGCCCGAGCCGCTCGCTTCCGCCCACCGGGTTGTTTCCTTTGACGCCAATGATAAAGAGATTATGATTGCCTGCCTTGATCCGAGCGATATCCAGACGTTCGAATTTATTAAAAAGAAAACCGGACTGGAGCCGAAGATTCATCTCACCCTGCCGGAATGCATAGAGGATGTTCTAAAGGCTTACCACAAAAGCCTGAAAGCCGAATTCGGCGATATTCATGACGGGAAGTTTTTAGAAAACGAAGGCGATCTAAAAAAGATGGCGGCCGATTTGCCGATTGTCCGGGTGGTTGATACCCTTTTGGAATACGCGATTTACGAAGAAGCGTCCGATATCCATATCGAACCGGAAGAAAAGGATTTGATTGTCCGCTACCGGATCGACGGAATCTTAAATACGGTAATGACCCTACCTAAAGAATTGCAGGCCGGAATTAACGCGAGAATCAAGGTGCTTTCCAATCTTAAAGTAGATGAGCACCGCCTGCCCCAGGACGGCCGCTTTAAAATCTCAAACGCCGATTACAAAATTTCTTTCCGCGTTTCCATTATCCCGACTTTTGACGGGGAAAAAATCGTTTTGCGGCTGTTAAACGAAAAATCGCAGGTCTTATCTTTAGAACAGCTTGGATTGCAGACCCGCTGTCTGGAGATGGTAAAAGCCAATCTGGGAAAGCCCCAGGGCATGTTTTTAGTAACCGGGCCGACCGGCTCGGGAAAAACCACTACCCTGTACACCGTCCTAAACATGTTAAACAAGCCGGAAGTGAATATTTCCACGATTGAAGACCCGATTGAATACCGGATGCCGCACATTAACCAATCGCAGGTCAACCCTAAAATCGGATTTACTTTTGCCATGGGTTTGCGCGCGTTTTTGCGCCAGGATCCCAATATTATTATGGTCGGCGAAATCCGCGATTCTGAAACCGCCGAAATCGCGGTCCATGCCGCTATGACCGGCCACTTAGTCTTATCCACCCTGCATACCAATGATGCTATCACTACCCTGCCCCGGCTTTCAGAAATGGGAGTGCCGAATTTCCTGGTTGCTTCGACCGTAAATCTGATTATCGCCCAGCGCCTCGTCCGAAAGATTTGCCCGAACTGCATCCAAAGCTATAACCTTACCGCGGAAGTGATTGATGACATAAAAAAACAGCTGAACATAAATAATATTCTGCAGATACTGGAAAAGGAAAAAGTAATCGCTGACGCTAAAAAAGGGCTTGAGTCCATGCTCTTTTATCGCGGCAAAGGCTGCGTTAAATGCAAGAATTCGGGGTACAAAGGCCGGATCGGGATTTATGAAACGCTGGAGGTTAACGACGCGGTTTCCAACCTGCTTTTGAAAAAAGCCGATCTAACGCAAATTCAGGAAGAGGCGGCAAAGCAAGGCATGCTTTATATGGTTGAAGACGGCTTTATAAAAGCTAAAAACGGCATTACGACTATCGAAGAAATTTTGCGGGTAACCCGCGAATAATAAAAACAGGCCTATAAAACCGAAAAAAATTCTATGGCAGTTACACTAAAAAACGTTAAGACCGAGCCGGAAAATCCGCCAAAAGAAAGCGCCGGCCAGAAGGTCAACAATTTCCTTTTAAAAATCTCCTCGGTTCCGGGAAAGGAAAAATTATTTTTTCTCCGCAACCTGGGCGTGATGCTGAAGGCCGGTATTCCCCTCTCTTCGGCCCTAAAAACTTTATCCGCCCAGACGACTAACAAAAAATTTAAAAATATTTTAACCGAGGTTTCCTTAAAAGTGGAAAAAGGCTTAAGCTTCCATGAAAGCCTCGAGCCTTATAAAAATATTTTCGGCGAGCTTTTTATTAACATGATTGAAGCCGGAGAAGTATCGGGAAAACTGGAAGAAGTTTTGGGGCAAATTTATATCCAATCGAAAAGGAGTTATGAGCTAAAGTCAAAAGTTAGAAGCGCCCTGGCTTATCCGGTAATAGTTTTAATCGCTATGGGCGGGATTGGATCATTCATGATTATTTTCATAGTCCCGAAAATTACTGATATGTTTTCCAGTTTTAACGCCGAGCTTCCCCTGCCGACAAGAATATTAATCGCTGTTTCAAACGGCATCGTTAAGAACGGCGTATTAAGCGCCATAATTTTCGTGGCCGTAGTAGCGGGATTGGTGCTGGGGTTAAGAACCAGGCGGGGAAAATATTTATTCCAGTATCTGATTCTGCGCCTGCCGACGGTAGCCCCAATCGTAAAAAAAGTAAATCTGGCCAATTTTTCAAGAACTTTAAGCTCGCTTTTAAAAACTGACATAATGATAATTAAATCCTTCCAAATCGCCGCCAGCGTAACCGGCAACCTGTATTACCGCGACGCCTTAAACCAAATAAGCGAGAAAATCAGAAAAGGCGGAAAAATAAGCGACACTTTGTCCAGCTATGGCGCTTTGTTCCCGCCGCTCGTTACGCAGATGGTCGCGGTCGGCGAAGAAACCGGAGAACTGGACAGTATTTTGGAAGAACTGGCCCAATTCTACGAAGAAGAAGTGTTCCAAATTATGGAGACTCTCCCCTCTTTAATCGAACCGATTTTAATTTTGGTCCTCGGTTGCGGAATCGGCGCTATGGCCGTTGCTATAATCGCGCCGATGTATAGTTTGACTTCCGCCGTATGAAATATGGTAATTTTTTTTCAAGTCGCCGGCGCGCGTTTACTGTTTATGAAATTTTAATTGTTATCGGCATTATTGTTCTTTTGTCGGCGATTACGATACCTTATATAAATAAGTTCCAGCCAAATCTAAAATTAAACGCGGCGGCAAGGGGCTTAACCGCCGATCTGCGCTATGCCCAGCAATTAACTATTACCGAGCAGGTACTCCATCTAGTGAGCTTAGACATTGCCAGCGGCTCCTACAGCCTGTTAAGAGTTGATGCCGCCACCACTACGGTGAAAAGCGTCGACTTGCCGCTAAGCGTAAGCTTTAACGCGGCCAGCACGACGGTTTCCCAGGTCCGGTTCAATTCATACGGAGGAGTAGTTTCCGGCTCGGTCGGTCAGATATTCCTAACCAACACGAACAGTAAAAACCAATTAATCAATATCAAGCCGTCCGGTTATGTCGAACTCTCTAATTAAAGGCCAAAAAGGAATTTCTTTAATCGAAATAATGGTATCGATTTTAATTATTTCGATAGCTTTTGCCGGCTTGATGCAGGCCTTCCCTTTAGGCTTGTCGATTAACCGCGAATCGGAGAACGCGACTTTAGCCGCTTTTTTAGCCCAGACTAAATTGGAAGAGCTTTTTTCAGCTGATTATGACGATATTGCCGCCGGAACCATAGAGGCTAAGCATAGCCTGTCTTCCGATCCTAATGATTATTTATCCGGCTATCAGCGCCAGACAGTCGTTTCTTTAGTTGACGGGGATTTGAATTCTTCGGCGGCTGACGTCGGGCTAAAAAAAGCGATAGTCACGGTCTTCTACCAGGACGCGATTTTCAAAAAAGAGAAGAGCTATTTTATCACTTCCCTAATCTCAAAGAAATAATTATGCGCATCCCGGAAAAAGGATTTACAATTCTGGAAATTACGGTCTCAATGTTTCTTTTTACTTTCGTAATTATCCTGGTCGGCTCAAGCTTTATAATAGCCCAAAAAGCCTATAATAAAGGAGCTACGGAAAATGAGCTGACTCAAAATATCCGCGTCTGCCTTGACCGGATTACCCGGGAAGTCCGCCAATCGGTGCAGATTATAACCCTCCTTCCGGCGGTTGCTACCGACCCGGAAAACCCGCCTTCTAACGAAATTATCTTCCAGGACGGCCACAACATCTCGCAAATTACCTATCTTCGCTATTATATCGACGGCTCGAATATAAAGCGCAAGCATTATGCTTTTTATTTTGATGATGACCCGGCGGTTTACGTAACTCATAACAGCACCGACGCTTATGGCAACCCGCCCAGCGAAATATCCCTTTCTGATGATATTATCGGGGAATACGCCGAGGATATGAAGTTTTGGGGGACGGACGGGCATATTTTTTTATCTCTTTCCCTAACCAAAAACCAAAAAACCATAAAAATCGATACCAGCATTTACAGCCGCAATGAGTGATTCAGTGCGAATAACTAGAAATAAAATAACCGATATATGCTTAGAGAAAAGCTAGCTAATGACAACCGGGGAGTAGCGCTGCTTTTAACGGTCTTGACGACCATTATTATTTTATTTCTGGCCATTTATTACTTAAGCTTTACCCTTACCGAAAACAAAATTTCGAAAAGCCAGATTTACGGAGTCAAAACATATTATCTGGCCGAAGCAGGAATTGCCGACATGATTTGGAAATTGAAAAATGACGAAAGCTATAAAACCAGCTTCGAAACCAATCCCGCCTGGTCGGAAAATTTTACCCGGACTAACCCCTTTGGCAGCGGCACCGGTTCATACACCGTAAGCATTGCCAATTCCAATCTGGCGCGGGGAGAAATCACTTCTACCGGGATTTTTGATGCTGGCGGCGGAAAAATTAGCCAGCGGATCATTAAAACCCAGGTTTATAAAGCTATGGGCACATCCGGAATCGGCTCCAACCCCGGGTACGCTGACGGGAATATCGACATTAACGGCAGTCTGGTGGATTTTCATAATGGCAGCGCCCATTCAAACGGAAATTTTATCGTAAACGGCGCCAGTACGGTAGATATTGATGCTGACTTGGAAGCTGTAGGTAATTTTAACAAAGTATGGTTTTCGACGGTAAACGTGGCAGGCGCCACCCACGCCGCGAATTACCCTCCGGCCGCCGCGCCGATTCCAATGCCGGCCATAGATTTTGATTCGGCTGATTCCAATTCCTATAAAAATAAGGCAACAGTCGTCTATACTGAAACCCAGTTTGCTAATTTAATTAAAAACAACAGGGATTTAAATTTACCGGGGCCGATTACTTATGTGTCCGGAAATGTGAATGTCCGCGGCGATGAAAACCTTACTATTAACGGCTTGCTGGTTGTAGAAAGGGATTTCGTTATCGGCCAATACTGGTGCTTGGGTTTTAGGTGCGGAAACAGTTCCGTTACGGTTAATCACGCGGAGGGGACAGCTTCAGGAATTTTAGCCAAGAGAAAAATTAATTTTCAAAGTTTTACCGACAGCGTGAATATTAACGGACTTGTCTATGCTAACGACTCTTTTGACATTTCGAGCGTCCCTCTTTTCGGCGGGACATCTTTTAATATTACCGGAGCCGCGGTCGGGAGGAAGCTTTCGATTTTTAGCTGCTGGCAGGATATTAACATTACTTTTAACAATGAATACGTTACTGAAGCTTTAGGCGGAGGCTTGTTTTCACCAGTTATAACGGTCGAACATTGGGAAGAAGAATATTAGTATGGTATAATATTAAATGGAAAACGCTAAAATTTTCATATTTTTATATTTATGTTTTTTGCCCCAAAAGTAATTTATCCGATCGGATTAGACATATCCGATCTTTCTATAAAATTGATTCAGCTGACAAAAATCCGGGATAAAATAAAAATTAGCGCCGTAGGCTGCGCCAGGCTCCAGCCGGGAATTATCGAGAAAGGGGAAATTATAAAAGAAGACATATTGGAAAAGGAAATTTTAAAGCTTTTAGCTTCGCCCCAGTACGGGAAAGTTGAATCAGACGAAGTTATCGCTTGCCTGCCGGAAACCCAGACTTTCATCAAGCTAATTGACGTAGAAAAAAAGAAAAATCTTGATGAGCCGATTAAAGAGGAAATAGAGAAGCACATTCCTATTCCTATAGAAGAGCTGTATTTTGACTATCAGGTTATCGAAGAAAAAATAACTGAAGCCTCGGTATTAATCGGCGCGGCGCCGAAGAAAGTCGTTGATAAATTCACTTCCCTTTTGGATAAAATCAACCTTTCAGTCATTGCCCTGGAAATTGAGCCGATAAGCATATGCCGGGCGCTATTATTGGAAGAGGGGCGGAAAAACAAAGGCAAACATGAAAAAAACTACTGCCTTTTGGACATTGGAGCAAAAAGGGCCAGCCTTACCGTCTATTCAAAAAATTCCATACTTTTTTCCATGAGCCTCCCTATCTCCGGCGAGGAAATAACCGATACCATCGAGAAAAAAATAAAACTTAACCGCGAACAGGCCGAAAAGGCCAAGATTATCTGCGGTTTGGACAAAGAAAAGGCCGAAGGCGCCGTAAAAGCCATATTAGCGGAACACATGGGAAAGCTTTTATCGAGAATAAAAGAATCGCTCGATTTTTACTTGATGCATTATGCCGAATACGGCCCAATCGATAAAATCATCCTGTGCGGCGGCGGCGGCAATATAAGAGATTTGCCCGCCTATTTGTCAGAGGAATTAAAAATTGATGCTATTGTCGGCGATCCTTTCGTTAATATCGGAGGGGATAAGGAAAAATACGGAGGCGCTTTTTTAGAAAAATTTAATATTGACGCGAAAAAAACCAAGGGAAAAGAACCGGTCCGGAGTAAATCCCTTATGCAGGGAAAAGAACTTACCTATACGACGGCTATCGGCCTTGGCCTAAGGGAGGTTTTTATTGACGAGATGTAATTTTCGGAAAATAAATATGCTGAATATCAACCTGGTCTCCGAAGAGCTAAAAAGAGAAATAAGCCTAAGAAGGATTTACGTTATCTTAAAAAGGATTTCCTGCTATTTTATTTTTATTATCGTGGTTTATTCGATTGTCCTGGTTTTTGCCCGCCTTCTGGTGTCGATAAAATTCGAAGAAATTGTCGAGCAGACTACGCTAATTTCGAAAAATACCCAAAGCTATAATTCAAGAGTCAAAGAAATAAATTCAAAAGTGGATTTTATTAAAGGAGTGCAGAATAATTTCATCCAGCTTTCCTGTTTTATAAAAGAATTGGACAAATTATCCGGCCCGTCTTTATTGATTGAACAAATCATGTTTAATCGTGAAAAAGGGGTAGTAATATTATCCGGTAAAGCTAAAGAAAGGCAAGCGCTTCTCTATTTTAAGGATAAGCTGGGTTCTTCAGGGTATTTTACCGAAGTGGATCTGCCGCTTGAAAACCTTTTTACCAAAACCGATATTGATTTCGAAATCACGGCCAAAACTAATCTCGAAAATTTCAAATAAATGCTTAAATTTAATTTTAAAAAACTTGATTATACTAAAAAGATTACTATCATATCGGGGTTTTTGGTTCTTGTTTTGGCGGCTGTTATCGTTTGGGTGGATCTGCCAGCCGTAAAAAATATTAATAAAATGAAGGATGAAATTGAGTTCCAGCGGCTTGACCTCGAAAAAAAGTACGCCAAGAGCCAGCGGATAAAAAAAATGGCCTTAAGCCTGGGAAAAATTGAAAATGAAGTTTTGCGGCTGGATAAAGTTTTTATAAGCGAATACCGGGAATTGGAATTCATCACCCGGCTGGAGCAAATTGCCCAAAGCGATTCGGTTATCCAGGAAATTAATCTAAATAAGAGTGCCGTTATGGAGACCGGCGGCTTCCGGGCAGTCTATCTGTTTGCCCGCTGTCAAGGGAGTTACGAGAACCTGGTAAAATACCTAGAGGATATTGAAGCGCTGGATTACTATATTAATATAGAAGACCTGCAAATAACCAAAGGCGAAAATGAAGAATTCAGCTTAAACCTAAAGGCGCTTACGTACTGGCGCTAAATAATATGCAATTCTTAAAAAGCCCAAGAAAAATTTTGTATATTTTCTACTCCGCGCTGGTTTTAACCGCGCTCGCGGTTTTTGCCCAGCTTTGCTTCTTTATTCATAACAATATCTACCAAACTATATATAATTCCGACCAAATATTAATCCTGCGGAGCATGGTGGCCATTGAACCGATAAACTTAAACGACTTTAACGAAGTAATTTCCAGTCTTCATGATAAGGGGCAAAAATGCGCGCGGGATAAAAAAACGCAGGCTTTACCGGAGTCGGCGGGAGAAGTAAAAGATTAATCAGGCAAGGCCATGCTTATTCTTAATGATTATCATGGCTTTTTTGTATTTCTTGACCGCGGGCAAAAACGGAAAGAGGCGGTAAGCAAAGCCGGGAAGCCAGTCGCTCATAGTGCCGCCGGGGCGGACCCGGTAAAGCGGCCGTCCAATCCAAACGCCGATTTTTCCGCCTTTGGTTATAGTAAGCCATAAATCCCAGTCCTGAAATTTTTTTAAAGACTCGTCAAAGCCGGGAAAACATTCGCGGCGCATCAAACTCATCATATTGATATAAGGAAATTCTTCCAGCTTCTCCCTGTCAAAAGGAAAAAGCTTAAATAACTTTCTTCCCCACCAAAAGGATGAATAAGCAAAGCTGGCCTTTGGATTCGAATTTAAGGCGTTTAGCATGGATGACAAGGCTTCCTGGCTTAAAACAACGTCTGCGTCGCAGAAGAACAGGTATTCCCCTTTTGAAGAGCGAAAGCCGGTATTTCTTGCCGCCGGCGCTCCTTTATTCATATCGTGGTTTAACAAGCGAAAACTAATGTCTTTTTCGCCGAATTTTTTTTTGTAGCTCTCGGCAACGGCCCGCGACTGGTCGCTGGAGCCGTCGTCAACGATAATTACCTCCAGCTCCGGAATGGTTTGGATTAAGATGCTTTCCAGGCAGGATGGAAGGTTCTTCGCCTGGTTATATAAAGGAATTATTACGCTTATCATGAAGTTGGCTTACTGCCGGCCGCTTCGCACCGAAACAGCTGGGAAAAAAATTCCCCCCGCGAAGATTAGCGGGAGGAATTTTTATGGAAGTTATAAAACTGCTTCTTTGGCGGCTTTGGCGACTCTGAATTTAACTACGGTTTTAGCCGGAATGTTAATTGATTCGCCGGTGGCTGGGTTTCTGCCAACCCGGGCGGCTCTTTTAACTTTTACCAGCTTTCCGATGCCCGGAACGACGAATTCACCGCTTTTTTTTACTTCGCCGTAGGCTAATTCAGTCAGCTTGTCCAAAAAATTGCCGACATCCTTTTTTGACATTCCAGTTTGGTTTGCCAAAGCCTCCAGAATTTGAGACTTAGTCATCTTTGCCATAATGGTCTAATGGCTTCGCAGCAGATTCTTTAGGCATTCCTGGGTAAAAATATGCTTAAAGAAGTTTGGCTGGCTTAGCCATTTAATATTAATATTTAATTTTTAGCCAGGAACAATACGCTAAACTACTATCATTATACACTATAATCGAATAAATGTGAATATTAACAAGGGTTTTACAACTTTTTGCCGGAAACTGTCAAATTGAATTTGGCACGGGTGGAGGGAATCGAACCCCCAGTTCAGCTTTTGGAGAGCTGTGGTTTACCATTAACCGACACCCGCATACTGATCGTTTAGAATAGCGATAAGCCCAGCCTAAATATTGGCGATTATCCGTTTTAACGAGCGAAAGCCTTATTTTTCGAGTATGCTCTCGTATTCAATCTCGTAGATATGCAAAATTGTTACCGCCAGGGAAATTATCAAAGGTCCGAAAATTATGCCCCAAAATCCGAAAAAAGCCACGCCTCCCAGGATTGAAAAAATTATGAACAAAGGGTGAACCTGGGCTTTTTCCTTTATAATATAGGCTCTGATTACATTGTCAATGATGCTAATGCCGCCGGTTCCCCAGGCGATCATAAATATGCCCTGCCAGATTTTACCGGCTAAGAGGAGATAAACCGCGGCCGGAAACCAGACTAATCCGGCGCCGACGTACGGCACTAACGAAAAAACGCTGGTTAAGATGCCGCCTAAGAAAGCCGGCAAGCCGACTACCCAAAATCCCAGGCCGGCAAAAAAGCCTTGCGCCGCCGCGTTTAGAATCGTGGATAAAACGGCTGATTGGCTTACATCTTTAAATTTGCGGAAAATCTTTTGGTCGTATTTATTGGGAAGCGGCGTCCAGCGCATTATCCTTTTTAGCATATTTTCCCCGTCGATCAGGAAAAAGAACATGCTTAGGATTATCAAAGCCAGGGAGAATATGAAGTTCGTCGTGCCGGCGATGAGAGACGTAGCGCCCGTAATCAGCCACTGATTGACCTTGCCTAAAGCGTCAAATAAATAGGTGCGCAGGTTGTTGTCTAGATTGACTCCCAGCTGGTGGAGATATCGGTTGTTAAGAAGCGGATCTAGGCCGTCGTGGCTGATAAAATTGGATATATTTCCGTAGGTTTCTATGAGCTTCTGGGCAGAATATATAATCAGGTTGGAAATAATCGCTACCGCGATAAGGATAACCGCGAGGCAGATAATTAGCGCGGCGGTTTTTTTTCTCCCTTTCAATAAAACCGAGAGTTTAATATACAAAGGATGCAGTATGGTTGCCAGCACGCCGGCCACAATAATATCAGCTAGAAAAGGGCTAAACACCAGATAGCATAAATACAATATGCCGGCGAGCATTAAAAGCAAGAAAGCCCTGGGGATCATGGACTTGTCCATATGTTTTTAGGGGCGAGGCCTATAATTTAATTTAGCCGCTTCTATAAACCAACCCCTAATTAGCTAACCCTAAAACTACTTAGTTTCTTTGTGAGGCGTGTGTTTGCCGCAATGCTTGCAGTGTTTTTTTATTTGGAGCCTTTCTTTCAGAATTTTTTTATTTTTGTGGGAAAAGTAATTGACTTGCTTGCAGGATGAGCATTCAAGTTTTATAAGATTATCTTGTGACATATTGTTTCGCCCGTCCGGGCAGTATGTATTACTGGTAAATTATTCAGCGTTAACTTTATAGCCATTCGGTATTACTTCGACCCAAGTAGTACCAGCGTTAAACTCGATTTCTTCGCCGGCGGCGTTATAATAAAAGGTCCGCCCGCTCTTATTTTTTTTCTTCCATGACCCGTCGCCACATGAACCATCCAAGCAGATTTTGGCTTTTCCGCTCCCGATAGTTTCAATCTGCCTCCGCCCTTCTTCATCAATCACCCGCGACTGGACCGATTGGATTATGATATTTTTGGCCTTAATCGGCGTTCCGTCTTCCATAACATGGGCCAGCCCGCCTTCAAATCTACTGTAATCGTTCGTTATTTTATCATACTTCCACTGGACTGTAAAATCATTTCCCCGGTAAAATACCGTAATTGCCGAATCTTCCGGCCGAGCCAAAGGTTCCAGATCATCTTTATATTTCCAGGAAACGGCGCTTTCGTTCTTTTGGCTTATGTCGGCTTCACTTTTATCAAGATAGGCGCTTATAAGCCCGCTTGAACTATATACGTTATGCGGCGCCGGACGGGATTTTTCCCTCCAAAAGGCGGCGGTGTTATAAAATTCATTCAAGTCAAAAATATTTTCACGGGCAATTTTAGCTAGCGCGTCCGGACTGCCGCCGCAATGAATATAGAGGGCATGTAAATCGGCGCTCCAGTCAATGTAATACGGCCGGGCGCTCCTTATCGGCCCGATTTTCTTTATTTCATCGCCAGACGCGTAAATTGCCAAAAATCTCGTAATTCCGCCCTCGGCTTCGGCTTCATAAACCAAATTGGCTTTTGTCAATCCGGACTGGGGCCGGGCGTCAACATGGTTTTCAATCATTATTGCCGCTGGAAATAAATTCTCCTTTCCTTTTTCGACCATCACCCCGTCGATCCAGCGCCGGGCCATTTCAACTTTCGGCTCGTTTTTTTCTCCGCTCCCGGCAATCGCCGCGCTGCCTTCCCGGCTTTTTTCCGAGCCGTCAATATAGCCGTGAAGATAATATCCCAGCCAGGGAATAAGGCAGAATATAATAACTCCCAAAAAAATAAATATTCTTCGGCCGCCTAATACCGCTTTAACTTTATTTTTTAATTCCTCCATTAATCTTAAATTATTTTTCGGTTTTTTCCTTTTCCGCCGCGCCTTCTGCCCCTTCCTTTTCTTCTTTGCCTTTTCCGATTACTTCAACATCTTCCGGCTTAACTGCCGCTACCGGCTCTTCTTCGGCTTTAGGCTCGACAACTGAAACGATGATGTTTTCCCCGTCAGCCAAAGCCGTAACGCCTTTAGGCAGTACCAAGTCTTTTACTTTCAAGGAATCATCAAAATTGGAAAGCGGGCTGATGTCAACTTTTATTTCACTCACTAAATCTTCCGGCAAGCATTCGACTTCAATGTTGTCCGCGTGCTTAATCAGAGCGGCGCCCAGCTCTCTTATCGCTTTGGATTCGCCGATGAATTCCAGCGGAATTTCGGTAGTTACTTTCTTTTTCATATCCACCTGGAAGAAATCGATATGGTTAATCCGGTCGTGTATCGGCTCTTTTTGCACATCGTAAATAAGAACCTTCACCGGCGTCTTCTCGTCTACTTGAAGTTCGACCAGCGTGCTTTCTCCGGCTTTTTCATATACTTTTTCGAATTCCCCTTTTTTTACTTTGAGGCTTAAACCGGTAATATTGCTCCCATAAAGGACGGCCGGCAAGTAGCCTTTGGCCCGGAGCAGTTTAGCCTTCCCGTTGTTTTCTTCTCTCGTGTAAGCTTTTAAATTGACTTTTTCCATATTTTTATTGGTTTTACCGAATAAAATTTGCGCCTAAACGGCAAACTGAATCCTTTTTTAGTAAATATTGGATAAGATTTAAAAAAAGATATTTTGAAATACCTTTTAGTAATTAATCTTACTGCGGATTATTATGCTTTCCATTATTCCTACTAATATTAGAGTGGAAACAAGCGCACTGCCGCCGTAGCTTACCAAAGGCAATGAAATGCCGACTACCGGCAATAGCCCGACGTTCATACCTATATTAATAAACATTTCAATAAAAATCAAGCTTATGGCCCCTAAAATGAAAAAGGTGCTAAAATCCTCTTTAACGCGGCGGAGGCTTTTTATAGCCCGGTGGAAAAATACCATAAAAAAGGCCAATACCAAAATAACCCCTAAAAAGCCCAATTCTTCAGCAATTACCGCGAAGATGAAGTCATTTTGGCTTTCCGGCAAGAACCTTAATTGCGACTGCGAACCAAAACCAATGCCCCGGCCGATAAGCTGGCCTGACCCGACCGCGATCATGGCCTGGGTAACATTATACCCTTGATCAAGCGGGCTTGACTTAGGGTTGGCAAAAGTCATAATCCTTTCTTTCTGGTAGGGCTTTAGGTAAAAAAGCCAGCCCGCCCCGCCCAAAAGCAGTCCGGCCAGGATCAAGATAGCTAAATATTTTTTGCTGAAACCGGCCATAACGATGATGGCGAGCCATAAAAGGACCAAAACCATCGCCGAACCAAAATCCGGCTGGGCCATTACCAGGCCGGCCAAAATTGCTAAAAAAAACAAGGGCAGTAAAAAGTGCTTTAGGGTATTGAAGCGGAAATTGGCCCGGGAATAATAATAAGAGAAAAAGAGTATTAATATGATTTTAATAAGCTCGACCGGCTGAAAGCTAAAACCGAAAATATTAAACCAGCCTTTGGTTCCCCTGATAGTTGAACCGAAAAATAAGACCGCCACCAAAAGAATAACTCCTAAAACATAAAAGTAAACGCTGGTTTCGCGAAGGTCGTTAAAATCAAGAAAAGCAAAAACAAAAAGCAAAACCAGTCCGATTCCGGCGAACAAGAGCTGTTTTTTAAAGTTGGCCAAGCTCTGGTCGCCTTGGGAAAGGGATACGCTGTAAATCTCTACCAGGCCGTATATGACCAATAAAAAAACTGAACTAAATAAAATCCAGTCGAAATTTTTTAAATATAATAAAACTTTCCTCATCAAGTTAATAGTTCCCGTTCCTGGTATTGATTTCATCCTTTTGCCCGCCGGCTCCCGTTGTCCCTACAAAATCCATGTAGTTTTTCTTGTCCATTATATTCACTTCCGGGATAACTTTGACTTCCGAGGCATACGATACCGAGCTGGGCCAGCTTAGGCTGATATTGTAGCTTTTTCCGGACATAAAATTTTCCAAGCCGTATTTAGAGGCGCTCACTGCCTGCCCCCCTTGATACAAAAGGACCAGGAAGTCGGCCCGCCAATAATTATACGCCGAACTGTTCAAGACTTCAAAGTCAACCTTATTTAAGCTCTCTTTATCTGACAAAACAGTCTTCCCTTCGGAATTCAATTTAATGCCTGTTATTTTAAAATTGAGGTGCTCTTCCGAAAATTTATTCCAATCAGGGATTTCTTTAGATTTGATCGGATGCCAATTAAGCGTTTTAATCCGGATCGCCGCGTCAGCCGGAAAGGAGCCGAATTCCTGCGACATTGAGATTAAAATTTTCTTTTCACTCGGATAAATGAAGCTTTTTTCAACCGGCGTCTCCACTCCGCTTCCCGCGAAAGCGAACTCCAGTTCGGCCCAGTGCCGGGGATTAGGATTCTCGGCCACGGCGATAAAATCATAGCTTCCGGCCGTGCCGTTATTTATAACCTGTACATTGCCCATTTTTAACTCCAAAGGCTGGGTGTTTTTAAAATAATCGTGGCTGGCGACATTAATCCTTGTCAAATCATCGACAAGTTTCTGATCCTCAATCATGCCGACGAAAATGTAATGCAAAAACCCATAAAAGAAAATCCCCCAGCCGATAACGGAAATTAACACCAAAAAAGCAATAAAAAGTTTTTTTAGCTGTTTTAGATGTTCGATATACCAAAACCCGAAATTAAGCTTTTTTTCTGTCAAACCCGTAGAATCTTCGAAGACCGGAGGTTTGGCTGCCACTGGTTTTACCACCTCAACTTTTTCCTTTTTTATATATCTTGCCATAACCATATTTTAGCATAATTAAGGAGTTAGTGGCAATTTTTTACCTATCAACTAGACTGAATATTGATGAATGTGCAGATATTGCCCTGGTAAAATACACGGCCTGTAAGACTTGCGTTTGGGGCTTAAATTTGATAAAATGCAAGTAGAATAATTACCCTGATTTCGGGTTGTTTTTAATTAAAAATACTTCTAATATAAAGGTTTATTATGGCTAAAGACAAAACAAAAGCTAATGTTTATGACGCCAGTTCCATTACCGTTTTAGAAGGACTGGAGCCGGTAAGAAAACGGCCGGGAATGTATATCGGATCAACCGGTACGACCGGCCTGCACCATCTGATTTGGGAAGTGGTGGATAACGGAATCGACGAAGCTATGGCCGGCCATGCCAATGAAATTGTCGTTACCTTAACGGCTGACGGCATGGTTTCGGTTTACGATAACGGGCGCGGCATCCCGGTTGGCATCCATAAAGTTACGGGCGTATCGGCCTTGGAAACCGTCCTTACCAAATTACACGCCGGAGGAAAATTCGGCGGCGGCGGCTATAAAGTTTCCGGCGGCCTGCACGGCGTCGGCGTCTCGGTCGTTAACGCTTTGAGCGAATACTTAAAAGCTGAAGTTTTCCAAAACGGAAAAATTTGGATGCAGGAATATAAAAGAGGCAAACCCTTAAAAAAAGTAAAACCCTCGGGAACTACAAAAAAAACCGGCACCCAGATTACTTTTAAGCCGGACGCGGAAATATTTACCGAAACGACTGAATTCAGCTGGGGCACGGTGATCGACCATTTTCGCCAGCAGGCCTACTTAAATCGCGGCGTAACTATTAAAATTTTTGACAAGAGAAAAAATCACCGTCCCAAAGCCTATGTTTACTATTTTGAAGGCGGCATCAAAGCTTATATTAACTCTTTAAACCGCTCGAAAAATGTCAAAAACGAAACGATTTTTTACGTGGAAAAGCCGATTAATTCTTCGCTCGTGGAAATCGCTTTGCAATATAACGACGAATACAATGAAACGGTTTTGGCTTTTGCCAATAACATCTACAATCCCGAAGGCGGAACGCATATGGCCGGATTCCGGGCGGCCTTAACCCGCACCCTGAATAATTACGCCCGAACCCAGAACATGTTAAAGGAAAAAGATGAAAACCTTACCGGCGAGGATGTCCGTGAAGGCTTAACGGCGATTATCAGCGTAAAGCTTACTGATCCCCAGTTTGAAGGCCAGACTAAAGGAAAACTAGGCAACGCGGAAATGAAAGGCTACGTGGAAACAGTCTTTAGCGAAGCCTTTGCCTCATTCTTAGAAGAGCATCCGCGCGAAGCCGAAGCGATTGTCGGCAAATGCATCCTGTCGGCCCAGGCCCGGATTGCCGCCCGAACGGCCCGCGCCAGTATTTTAAGAAAGGGCGCTTTGGAAGGAATTACCCTGCCCGGAAAACTGGCTGACTGCGCGTCGAGAAAAGCCGAAGAAACAGAATTATTCATAGTCGAGGGCGATTCGGCCGGCGGCTCGGCTAAACAAGGCCGCGACCGAAAATTCCAGGCTATCCTTCCTCTGCGAGGAAAAATTTTGAATGTCGAACGCGCGAGATTAGATAAGATGCTCGCTAATAATGAAATCAAGAACCTGGTAATCGCCATGGGCACCAATATCCAGGAACAGTTTGATATAGAAAAACTCCGCTACGGCCGGATTATTATTATGACTGACGCCGACGTTGACGGCGCCCATATCCGCACTTTGCTTCTCACGTTGTTCTACCGCCACTTCCCGGATTTGGTCACCCGCGGCCATATCTTTATCGCCCAGCCGCCCTTATACCAGATTAAAAAAGGCACAACCGCCAAGTACGCTTTTTCCGATGATGAAAAAATGAAAATTATAAAAGAAATGGGCGGAGGCGAAGTCGCTGAAATCGAACAAGGGGCGGAAGAAATCTCGCAGGATGAAACCGGGGTATCCGAAGAAGAGGTGGCAGAAGCGGCTGCCGCAAAGGCCAAAGCCCCGGCAAAAATCAATATCCAGCGCTATAAAGGTCTAGGAGAAATGAACCCGAACCAGCTTTGGGAAACTACTATGGATCCCAAAAGCCGTGTAATGCGCCAGGTAAATATCGAAGACGCGGTGCGCGCCGACGAAACTTTTGATATGCTGATGGGCGGCGACGTCGCGCCCCGGAAACACTTTATCCAGACCCACGCGAAGAAGGTGGAGAATTTGGATATCTAACACTTATTAAAGTCCTATATAAAATCGCGGCGAAGTCTATTTGGATTTCCGCCGCTTTTTATATCCGGCCAAGGAGACGCAAAGCTTCTTCGAGCTTCTTTAAAACTTTAATATAAGCGGCGCATCGCAAATCAACTTTATACTCCTGCGATATTTTGTATACATCGTAAAAGGCCGTTTCCATTTTTTTCTTGACTTTCTCCAATACCTCCTCCTCTTCCCATCTCAACCCCGTAAGATTTTGAACCCATTCATAATAACTACCGATTACCCCTCCGGCATTGGCGAGAATATCAGGAATAATAATAATATCTTTCGGCCTCAATTTTACTACCGCCTCGCGGGTTACCGGCCCATTGGCCATTTCTAGAATTATCTTGGCTTTTACTTCGCCGGCGTTATCTTCGTGGATCTGATTTTCGATAGCCGCCGGAATAAGAATATCGACCGGCAGCTTCAATAGTTCTTCATTGCTAATAACACTGCACGATACTTCCAACTCCCCTAACTCGGCCGGATAGCAGGATTTTGACATAAGACGGCCTTTTTCCTTTCGGGTTTTAATTATTTCTTCAACATCCAGGCCGCTGGCGTCATAAAGCGCGTTTTTCGCGTCCGAAACCGCGACAATTTTATATCCGCTCTCAAAAAGAATTTTCGCGATATTACCTCCGACATTTCCAAATCCCTGGATGGCGATGGATATCTCCTTTTTTTCCTTTGCCTTGAATATCGGATTAAGTTCTAAAAACTTTTCCAAAACCACTACTCCGCCAAAAGCGGTCGATATCTCCCGGCCATAACTCCCGCCTAGTATCAATGGCTTGCCGGTAAATGAAGCGAGCGACGAGAATCCCTTAATCTTACTGTATTGGTCATACATCCAGGCCATGATTTGGGGATTGGTATTTACGTCCGGCGCCGGGACGTCTTTTTGCGGGCCGATATAGTAGTAAATCTCATCGACATATGCGCGCGATAATTTTTCTAATTCGCCAAAACTTAATTTTTGCGGCTCGACTCTAATTCCTCCTTTGGCGCCGCCGTAAGGCAGATCCATGGCCGCGTTTTTTAAAGTCATAAGCATGGACAGGGCTTTAACCTCATCCAAATCAACCTTTGGGTGGAAGCGGATGCCGCCCTTAAAAGGACCGAGGGCGTCGTTATGCTGGATTCGGAAGCCTTGGAAAATTTCCACTTCGCCTGTATCCTTTTTTAGCGGGATGGAAAACTCGATAATCCGCTGGGGCGATTCGAATATTTCCAAAACCTTGGGCGGAATATTAATTAATTTTCCGGCTTCCTTAACCTGCTCTAAAACTGATGATAAAAATTGGTTCATATTGATAAATATTATTGGCATCTGGCGAGTTTAACATTATAACGGTTTCATTAATTTAGAATTAACTTACTAAAAAACCAGCCCTTATCGGCTGGCTTTGCGCGCTCCGGCTTCGTCCGAGCCGAAGTGATGGGCAATTTCATGCTTAATGGTATTGCTAATCATCATTCTTAATTCTTTTTCGTTTTTGGATTCATGCAGTATCGCGTATTTAAAAAGCGTAATCCGGTCGGGCAATACCGCGCCTAAATTACGGCGGCTCGATTGATGATAGCCTTCGTAAAGGCCGAACAAAAAATAACCGCGCCCCAGCCGGAATTTTTTTTCTTGATCCGGAGTCGGATAATCCTCAATTAAAAAAGCCACATTATTCGTTTTACTGATAACTTCCTCCGGCAGGCTATCCAGCTCTTCTTTTACTATTTTTTCAAAATCTTCTGATGACAAGTTCATATTTTCCCGCTTATTTCACCCCAGTAAAAATAATACCATTTTGCGAGGAATTTACAACTACTTGATTCCATAATCCGATACTCCAATACTCTAAAATTCCAATAAAATCAAAGAAAAGCCGCCAGGTAGGTTTGGCGGCTTAAAAGTGCTTGTTTTATGGAGCTGTATGAGTCATTCGCTCAATTACGGACTACGTAACTTATTGCGATTCTCCATTTGTTATGCTCAATATCATTTCATTGAGCTGATTTACGTCATACGGCTTGGGTAAAAAACCGTCTGCTCCGGCCTCGAGGCATTGGATTTTCACTTCATCACAATTAGATCCGCTCGTAAGTATGTGCTTGATACCGGGATACCTATCCGCGCAGTATCTTACGAAATCGGTTCCCCTCATCCCCGGCAGATTCAAATCGCAAATTGCAAGCTGAAAAATGGCTTTTTTCAATTCTTGCAAAGCATCTTCCGCCGATCTGAATCCAACAGACTCCCACCCGAAAATCTCGAGCATTTCGATAATCAATTCCCGAATTGCGGCTTCGTCTTCGATCACCAGGATTTTCATTTTTCCCCTCCTTCGCGAGCGTTAGATTTCTTCTGTTTCAACCTGTTTGGGCATGAATTTGATGGCGGGCGACGAAACTAAACTGATAACGGCTTTCACTAATATATTGGCAACCATTATTTCCATAACAGTCGAGATCGGCAAGACTCCTAAAAAAGCGATTAGGCTGAAGATCGCGCTGTCGATTACCAGCGCAACCGTATTTGAAATGAGCACTGCTAATATATCGTTTAGCCGGCGATAAACCATGCTAAAAATTTCCGTATCGGCCAATTCTGATAATACCTGGGCGATTACGCTGGCGATGGAAATACGGAAAACCGGCATCAAAATATTTTGGTAATCATTTTGATAAAGCCAGGCCGGATCCGGAGCCATCTTCCCTGCCAGCCAAAAAAACAAGAAGGCCAAAAGGCTGAAGGCGGCGGCGGATACGACGACCACCCGAGAATTCTTTTTCCCGCAGGTTTTATGGACAAGATCCCTTAAAGTAAAAGTTATCGGATATATAATAGTACCAGCGTCCATCGATAAGTGGACGAGGGGCAAAACCGTAATTTTGGTTGATAAAACATTAGCGATAATTTGCGCGGAGGTATAAGCTGACGCGCTCACTAAAGCCAGGCTTAATTTTTTGTCCATAAAATAATTGATAGCATGTTCTAGAAAGTCATGGATATATCTTATCTATTTAATTATTTTAATGCAAATGAGGACGAAAGCAGGGACGACTAACGGGCTTGACACGCGGATTAGTTAATTGATAAACTATTTTAATCTTTATAAAAAACTGCGAACTCGGGTCATTTACAAAAAGCCCGGCTAGGTATGAAGAAATCTCCCTTTATGCACCCCTTAAAAGACAAATCAATAGCTAAGCTGGTGGTATTTACCGCTACCCGGCTGGAACAATTCGCCAATACTTATGTATTAAAACCGATGGGCCTTACTACCACGGCGATTAAAATCATGGGGATTTTGTATTACCGCGGCCCCCTTACCCCGACCGATATTCTCAAGTTAATCGGCGGGACAAAGTCCAACGTTACCCAGCGCCTTAATTTCTTAGAAAAGAGCGGATTTATTAAGCGCCAGGCTCCACGAAAAAAAACGGCAGATGATAAAAGAAAAAAAATGATTGAACTTACTGGCGGAGGAAAAAGAAAACTTGTCTTGGCTTACGAATTGGTGAATGACAAAAGCCTGGATTTGGAAAAAAGTTTTACCAAAGCCGAATGCCGGCTTTTCTACGAATACTTAGTTAAAACCAATTTACTTATTTATAACGTTGAAAAGGAATACCTGAAATTAAACCCAAGAAATTGCCGCTCTGATGATTTACTAAAAGAGATCTGCGGGCTTAAACAAAAAAACTGCCGAAATTTTTTAAACTAATAAAAAAACATATATGAAAAAATTAAACAACAAATACATAAAAATAGCCGCCTTGATTTTACTTTTAGGCGCGGGTTTTGCCGCCGTATCTTTTTTTGGTAAAACCGTTGCCGACGAGGGCGTAAAGGAAGCAAACGCACCGCTGGCTGTAACCGCCCAGACGATAAAAGAATCTGACAGCCTAAAAGAAAACCTGGAGTATTCAGCCATTGTATCGGGCGACCAGGAAGCGAAAATTTTCGCCAAGACCTCGGGCAACGCCAAAGAGGTTAATTTCAAGGTTGGGGATAAAGTTAAGATGGGCGCGCTGTTGGTAAGGATTGACGAGCCGGGGGCTAATGTTTCGGGCCAGGGTTTTAATTCAGCCCAGGTCAAGCAAGCCCAAATTTCCGCCTCGCAGGCCTACGCCTCTTACGAGATGGCCAGGACTAATTATCAGAACACCCTAAATTCTTCCCAAAAAGATTTGGCCCAGGCCCGAATCGCCCGCGACCAGGCAAGGACCGGAACCGGCAATACTAACCTAACAATTGAAGAAAGCCTGAAAGCGTCCCAAATCGCTTATGATACGGCTAAAGAGGCGGCCGAGCAGGCCCGGCTGGCTTTGGAAAACCGCAAAAAAATATCCGGCCAATCGGAAATCGATATGAACGTTAACGCCGATACTGCCGTAGATACGGCCGCCGATACCTGCAACTCGGTTATCACTTCAATTAATAACATCACTTCCCTGGACGATAATAATATTATTTCTTTAAGTTATAAATCACAGCTTGGGGCCCTGGACGTAAGCGTTATTTCCGCGGCTAAGAAGAACTATATTACCGCCCAAACCGCCAACCAAAAATATATTTCCACTAATTTTAACGGCATCAATAGTAAAATCTCCGCGGCCCTGGATTTGGCGCAGGAAACAAAGAAGTTGGCGGATAGCGTTAAAATCCTTCTTGACAAGACTGTTCCTACCGCCGAACTGCCCCAAACTTCCCTGACCGGGTCATCTCTTTCTTCCCTCCAATCGGCCGTGTCCAGTTATCAGTCCCTAGCTAACGGCGCCATCTCCCAGATTAACGGCGCCAAACAGTCCCTAACTAATACTCCTTTGAATAACACCGCCGCTTTGGATGCTTTGCAAAAAGCTTATGACCTGGCGAAAAAGCAGGAAGCCCAGGCCGCTCAAAGCTTAAATAATCTGAAAGCGGGCAATAAATCGCAAATTGACTCGGCTGGTTTTGGACAAAAATCGGCGGAAAATCAATACGAAGCGGCTAAAATCCGGCTGGATTCGCAGATTTCTATGGCTAAAAGCCAAATGGATATTAGCGAATTCCAGTACCAAAACGCGGTCCAGGGCTTGCAAAGCCTTTATGACATCCATCTGGCTACGGCCGCGATTGACGGGACTATAACCCAAAAATTCGTTAACCAGGGCGAGGCAGTCTCTCAAGGCCAGCTCTTAGCCGTTGTCAGCCAGCCGGAAAAAGTTAAACTCACTTTCTATACTGATCAGGATAACCTGCCTTACTTTACGCTCGGACAGGCCGCCATAATTAAGGACGCCCAAGGCAACTCTTATCCGGGAAAGGTAACGAGTATTACTCCGCAGGCCGATAGCCTTACCAAGCGGTTTATGATTGAAGTTCGCCCGGACCAGACTGACGGCCAGCCAGGCAATAAAGAATCGAACACTTTTGTTCTAGGTACGGTTATGGACATAGTCGTCCCGATTACCAAGAAAGCCAAAACCGCCGGTACCGCCATTCTTCCCCTGTCGGCTATCGAGGTCGGCCAAAGCGGCAATTATATTTTTTACATTGAAGAGGCTAAAGCCAAAAAAATTAAAATTGAAATCGTAAAAGTCGAAGGTGAAAACGCCGAAGTGAAGATTGGACTGCCCGAAGAGACTCTAATCGTCGTTGACGGCAATAAATTAATCCATGAAGGCGACCCGGTAACAGTTAAAGAAAAATAATTTAATCTCAAAATTTCTATGAACGACCAGAACAATAATAATATGATTTTATTGCCGGGGCCGAAAAAAGAGCCGGGCGCCGGCGGGCAAGGAAGCGCGGAAAGCCAAAATCATAAATCTTCCGACCATCTCTATCTGAAAAAACTGGAATTCCGGCCTGAACTAAGAAAAAGCTGGCTTAATTTTTTTATCGTCAATTTCCGCGTGGTAATACTAATGATTATCCTGATTTCGATGTGGGGAATTTACTCGTTCATGAGCCTGCCGCGGGAATCCAACCCGGAAGTTAAAATTCCGATCGCCGTTATCGTAACCACCTATCCCGGAGTCGGGCCGTCGGACATAGAGGAATTGGTAACAAAAAAAATTGAGTCCGGCATCTCGGGCATCTCGGGCATCGATACCATTTCTTCCAAATCTTCTAACTCATTATCCGCCGTAACGGTAGAGTTCGGGGCAAAAGAAGACTTAGACGACTCGCTTAGAAAATTGCGCGACCAGGTCAATAGCATAAAAAATGAATTGCCCGAGGACTCAAACGACCCAATAGTCCAGGAAATCTCCTTTGACGACCAGCCGATTTTAACTCTAGCTTTAACCGGCCCTCATGACGGCCTTACTTTAAGGAAATTCGCCGATAATTTAAAAGATGAACTGGAAAAAGTTCCGGGAGCGCGCGAAGTAAACGTTTCCGGCGGCGACGAGCTTGAATTTGAAGTGGCTTATGACCCACAAAAACTAACTTTTTACAGCATAACGCCCGACCAGGCTAACCAAATAATCGCCGCTACTAACTTAGCCTTTCCGTCAGGGACTTTTAAAGGCACCCAGTATAATTATCCGGTCCGGACTGATTCCCGCTTCTTTGACGCGAAGAAGCTCGCCAATCTCCCGATTTTCCATACGCCGGAGGGAGCGATTGTTTATTTGCGCGATATTGCCGAAGTAAAAGAAAAATCAATTGAGCGCTCGGTATTTTCAAGATTCTCAATCGGCGACCAGGCGCCCCAGGAAGCGGTAACCATTTCGGTCGTTAAAAAAACCGGCGGTTCAATTTTGGATACTGTCGATCAATCGAAAAAAATACTGGAAGAGGAAGTGCCGAAGCTGGAAGGGGCGAAATACGATACGATTGTCGATATGGCTAAGTATATCCGGATGGACTTTGACCAGTTGACGCATGACTTTATTTTGACTTTGATATTGGTTTTTATCATCCTGTTTCTAATCGTCGGAATGAAAGAGGCTTTAGTCGCCGGCCTGGCCATCCCCTTAGTATTCTTCGTCAGTTTCGGCGTTATGCTTTCAACCGGCCTGACCCTGAATTTTTTATCGATTTTTTCCTTGATTTTATCTTTAGGGCTATTGGTGGATGACGCGATTGTCGTTGTTTCCGCTACCAAGCAGTATTTAAGAACTGGAAAATTCACCCCGGAAGAGGCCGTACTCCTTGTATTAAACGACTTTAAAGTAGTTTTAACAACGACTACCCTAACTACGGTTTGGGCTTTTTTACCCTTGATTTCCGCTTCTGGAATTATCGGAGAGTTTATTAAATCCATCCCGATTACCGTGTCCGTCACTTTGATCGCTTCCCTATTAATCGCTTTAATGATTAACCACCCTTTAGCCGCGGTGCTGGAGAGGGTAAGGCTGACGCGCAACATGTTCTTTTTCTATATCGCCTCTCTCTTTGGCTTGGCCGCTGTTTTAGCGTTCCAGGGGAAAATACTATTCTATTTTTTTGCTGTGCTTCCTTTTGCCGCCGCCCTCCTAATTATCCGCTGGTACCGCGCGGACGGAAAAGATAAACTTTTGGCTAACGAAACTCGGGTAAAGGAGGAATGGAAAGACGACGATCTGATTAAGGGCAAGTTAAAGCGGGCCGGAGAGGATCGCGCGGGAAAAAGCCTGTGGAAGCGCGTCCAGCACGGAATAGTAAATTTCAATTCCGTTCTTCCGATATATGAAAAATATTTAAGGAAAATTATTGAAAGTAAAAAGCGCCGGTGGCAGATTATGGGCGCGGTCTTCGGCATGTTTGTTGCCGCCTGCCTTTTGCCCGCTACCGGCATCGTCCCGATGGAATTCTTCCCGGCTTCAGACCAGGAATTCATCTATATTAATTTTCGCGCTCCGACCGGGCTGGCATTAGCTAAAACTAACGGCATCATAGCCAATGTTGAAAAGAAGCTACTGGAAATTCCCGAAATCGACAATTTTTCGACCATTGTCGGCCAGCAGGGCGCGGGCGGCGATTTTGCCATCGGCCTTTCTTCCTCTTCGCATCTCGGTTCAATTACGATTACCCTTTCCGATCCGGACGACCGCGAACGGACATCTTATGAAATCGCCGAAATCTTAAGGAAAGATTTGGTAAAAATCTCTGAAGCCGAAATTACGGTTTCCACTCCGTCCGGCGGTCCCCCGTCCGGTTCGGCCTTTGAAGCCCAAATTATAGGCGATGATTTGCAGGCGCTTGATAAAATCGCCAACGAATTAAAACCGGTTTTAGCTTCAATTCCGGGCGTGGTGAATGCTGATGTTTCCCTAAAGGATTCTCCGGCCGAATATACTTTTTCCCTTGATCCGGCCCGGCTTGAGTTGTATAACTTAAACGCCGCTTATGTCGGCTCAACCTTAAGAATGGCTATTTCGGGGAGCGAGATAACTAAAATTATCCGCGATGGCAAGGAAATAAAGATTATGGCCAGGTTTAACAAAGACCGCCTGCCGACGCTTGAAGCCGTCCAAAATATCCAGATACTAAATCTGCAAAAACAGCCGGTTTTCTTAAAAGACGTGGCGAAGATAGAATTAAAGCCTTCGGTTGATTCAATTTCCCGAATTGACCAGAAGCGCGTGGTATTATTGTCCGCCGATGCCGCCGGAAAAACTCGCCCGGCCGCGATTTTGTCCGAGTTCCAGAAAAAAATTAAAGATGATTATAAATTACCGGCCGGTTATTCGATTACTTACGGCGGCGAGAACGAAGAAAACGCCGAATCAGTCCTTTCAATACTGCGGGCTATGGTGATTGCCGGGCTGTTAATTATTTCCACCCTAATTATCCAATTTAACTCCTTTAAGAAAGCGGCTATTGTCTTAATCGCCATTCCTTTAGCCTTAATCGGCGTATTTTTCGGATTGGCGATTATGCGGATCAACTTAAGTTTCCCCGGATTGATCGGCATCCTGGCTCTCTTCGGCATTGTGGTAAAAAACGCGATTATCCTTATTGATAAAATTAACTTAAATTTAAAAAGCCAAATCCCTTTTACTGACGCGGTCGTTGACGCCGGCAAATCCCGGCTGGAAGCGATTTTTATCACTTCTATCTGTACGGTTATCGGCATTATTCCGATTACCCTTTCCAATGAATTGTGGATGGCTTTGGGAACGGCGATTATCTTCGGCTTGATGCTCTCCTCCTTTATGACCCTGTTTATGGTGCCAATCCTCTTTGCCGCCTTCGTAAAAGATCCGAATCAATAAAATGGATTTTGCTTAATATGACAAATGGCCGCTCGGTTATCCGGCGGCCATTTTTTTCATTCTTCGCCCCTCTTAACACTAATACTCTTCCTAAAACCGATCCGGTCGCGGGCCAGATCGCCGGAATCAAACATGGTCCCGCGCACAATCGTATATTCGCCGTACTTATCGTTTAATTTATCCATGGCCCGGCTGACGCTTCTCGGCTTCAGATTGTCGTAAAAAAGATTAGCCTGGCCGGATATTGGCGACAGCCGGAAAACCGATACGGCCAGCATCCTGACTGGCAGCAATATTTCAGTTTTCATGACAAAATCATGGATTGGATTAAAAATTTCCTCGGTAATATAAATCTTATCCCCGGGCGTAATCAATTTGTGCAGCCCGCCATCATAGATATAGCCGGCGTAAAAATTTATTTTCTGCGCTTCCAGCCCCAAAGCGCGCAAGCGCCGGCCGGTTTTTTCACAAAGTTTATGGATGATTTTTAGCAAATATTTTTTATCAGTAGTTTGCCTGGGAAGGCAATAAGAGTGGCCGATGGATTTGGGCGGCGCATCTTCCGGATGTACTCGTGAAATTTCATGGCCATTTACGTTGGCCCAAAGATAATAGCCGCAGCTCCCGAGTTCCCTTTTTATTTTTATCGGATCATAATTTTTAAGCTGGCCTAAATCATTAATCCCGATGGCTTTCAGCCGGCGTTCCATTGCGTTATTAATTCCCCAGGCGTCCTGCAGGTTCCGTCCGGCCAGGATGCTATCCAGGTTATTTTTATCTATTACCAGCAGGCTGTTTTTTGGCGCAATGTCGCCCGCGAATTTAGCTAAAAATTTTGTCCAGGATATGCCAATAGAACATTTCAGCCATTCGCCGACTTCATCTTTAATCCTGGCCCTCACTTCCAGCGCCACCTTTTCCGCCTGTTCATAATTCTTCACCCATCCAGATAAGTCAAGAAACGCTTCATCAATACTATAAGGCTCGAGCGCATCAGAATACTCGGCTAAAATCCTAAATATCTTTTCCGTAGTTGAACGGTATTTAGCTGGTTCGTTTTCTAAAAGCACCAAACCAGGAACCAGCTTAAGTGCGTCCTTCACTCGAAAGCCGGTTTTAATACCCTTGGCCTTGGCTTCTGTCGAGGAAGCGATAATACAGCCGTTTGGCGACAAATAAGCGCAAACTCCGACCGCTTTTCCGCGCAAAAAAGGATTCGCCTGCTGTTCCACCGAGGCAAAATAAGAGTTCATGTCGATGTGGAATATTATCGTGCTCAAATTTGACTTAACCTGAATCATATGTCATATTGGCAAGTCGCAGTATCCCCGTATCAGGGAAATATAGGAAGGGAGGTGATTTTAATGCTCCTTATCACAATAAATTTTTTCCTCGGCTGTTTAGCCGGAGGGGCCGGGGCCTACACTCTCGTAATCGGGCGCTTTGAAGCGTCCGGAGTTTTTAAATCGCCCATTTGGGGATGGGCGTTCCTATTAGCAGGAATTCTAATCCTGATGATAGGATGGAAAAAAATGATAAAAATCAACTAAAAAAGGGGTACTGCGACACCCTTTTAATTTATATTATTCGCAATAACCTCTACTAAGAGGGCAAGAGTTAATCAAATACTATTTTAAGTAAAAATATTATCCTAAACCAAAAGTAAATTACTTGGCTAAAAAAATTACTTTAAATCAGCAATCAATTCTTTGAAACCGGCCGTATTAACCCAATAATTATAAGCGTTCATTTTGAGAAATTTTTTGATTTGCTTTCGTTGAGTAGTTATCTTATCGCCGGAGCCATTGCCACCCAATAAAATATTGGAATATTTTCCGTCTAAAAATGAAATGTAGGATGCTTTATCTCTTTCTTTGAGGCCGATTATTTCAATTAATTCTGAAATCTGTTTATCTTGTCCACCGCCCGAAGTATTCAAATGTTTAGCTTCGCAAATAAAAATTTTATCCTTTGCCTTAATAACAAGATCAAGTCTTTTATTTTGCTTTTTGGTTCTTATTTTTACATTTAAATTCTTTCGCACGTTTTTTAAACTGAATTTGCTTGAAAATTTTACTGCGCAATAATTATTGGCCAAAAAGTCATCCCATGAAAAAACTTCCTTGAAGCCTTCTTTTTCAAGTATATAAATTAGTTTATTTTCGCCGCACTTTCCTTTTTTTCGCGAGGCATTACTGTCCAATATCGCCTGCACCCACTCTTCGGGGGCTATTTCGTTTAACACTCTTTTGGAAAAATATCTTTTAGTAATTCTCTTAAGCAGGCTTACATCATCCTTAATGGAATGCACCCCAAAATTCGGACACCTATTTCCACATAAAGCGGCAATGGTTTAAAATAGAATCAATAAGGATTTAAATTAATCATTGCCAACAATATGGCTAAACGAATTAGCCAGGAGGTAAA